>PWLK01000001.1 GCA_003560545.1 Candidatus Woesearchaeota archaeon
CAGGCTTTATTAGGGCATAGCGAGGCGAGGACAACGATGAATTACTTGCACGCCGTTAAGCCCAGGATGCTAAGCGTGAAGAGCCCTTTGGACTGAAAAACATTATAAAACCAAGCAGAATACTCTTGTTTATGTTTGAATTGGTAAGCGAAGGAAAGAACGGCCGAAGGGGAAAGCTGAAGACAATGCACGGAACGATTGATACGCCTTTCTTCATGCCCGTCGCGACTAGGGCCACAGGAAAATTCGTTTCGAGCGATGACTACAAGGATATTGGTACGCGTGCGATTATAAGCAATTCCTTGCTATTAAGCTTAAAGCCAGGCACGAAGACAATAATGAAAGCAGGCGGATTGCATAAGTTCATGAATTTTTCAGGTGTTATATTCACGGATTGCGGTGGCTTCCAATCATCAAGCACATACTTCGAAGGCAAAACCAAGAAGGGGCTGAAGTTCAGAAGCCCCTACGATGGCAAAAGGATTTTGCTGACTCCAGAGAAAATTATGCGCATACAAGTCGAGATAGGGAGTGATGTCGCGATGATGCTTGATGACATGACATCGCCAGGCGCAACACGTGAAGAAGCTAGGATTGCAATGGAGAACACGCATCGCTGGGCTAAGGAGAGCCTGGAATGGCACAAAAAATTCCGGGAGGAATCCGGCTCAAAACAATTATTGTTCGGCATCGTCCAAGGCAATTTTTTTGAGGACTTGCGAAAGGAGAGCGCTGAGTTTATCACGAGTTTGCCTTTCGACGGGTTTGCGATTGGGGGGGTAGCTATTGGTGAGACTAGGGAGGAGATGATGATGGCTGTAAAAACCGTTCTTCCCTATTTGCCGAAAGACAAGCCCAGGTACGTTATGGGTGTGGGAAGCCCGGAAGACGTAAAAGAACTCATTAAACTAGGAATTGATTGCTTTGATTCAGTGTTTCCTGCGATGAACGCAAGACACAACTCGTTGTTTACAGATAACGGGATAGTGTATATTGACAAAGGCATCTATGCCAAAGACTACACACCAATCGACAACAATTGCGGTTGTAAGACATGCAAGAACTACACAAGGGCTTATTTGCACCACTTAACCAAGCTAAAAGAACCCAATGTAAAACGACTGAAAACCATACACAACCTGGCATACATGGAACGGATGGCAAGGAATGTGAAGTAGCTTATTCTGAGAAATCCTCGATTACAGGGTTTACCACTTCAAGAAAATCTTTTGACTTCAGCTTAATAGAATCATTATGAGTTCCAGCGCTGAAAACAATTACTTCCTGCTCGGATAATGACTTGTCAGCAAAAGATTTTAAGCTGAAAAGAAAGCCTAGCGGGGGAACACTGCCAACAGTACAACCAGTAATTTCAAGGACTTCATCCGCAGAGGCAAGGCCTGCGTTTTTAACATTTAGAATTGCTTTAAGCTTCTTGAGATCAATCTTTTTATGGCCTGGCAAGATGCATTGTACGAATTCAGCGCCTTCTTTCTTCCTTGCTTTTAGGATTATGGCTTTCGCGGCCTGCTCAACACTATTACCTCTTATCTTGGCAGCTTCATGGCTGGAATGCACGTGTCCATGCTTTAAATGCTCGTACTCCACCTCCTTGCTATCCAGGAAACCCTTTATTTTTTCAAAAACATCTCTTCCCATAACGATAAAGGTTAAAAGAAAAACAATATAAACATTTTCCTCAAACCCCTGATTTCTACGTGTTGTCTAGCCAAAAACGAAGATAACACTCTTTGATAAAACCAAGAGGAAAAATATTTTTTCCTTTGGTGCAAGAACATCTCGTGTTCTCCGCACTTTAGAAAAGTTTTAGGGAAAGCTTTATAAAGACAAAGTGCAATTGTCCTTGGTATTATGAGTAGTGCTCTTGGTAACGCAATGGAGTTCTTGGGAAGAGTAGGTATTTTTGATACCGTGTTGCCTTTCCTCCTGGTTTTCACAATGGTTTTCGCGTTCCTTGAAAAAACCAAGATTTACGGGGTTGACAAATACAAAGGGGAAGACGGGAAAATATACGATGTTCCCCGCAAGAACCTGAACAGCATGACTGCTTTCGTGATTGCTTTCTTCGTCATTGCCTCAACACAACTCGTTGCTATCATAAGCCAGGTCACAGCGAGCATAGTCCTCGTATTAGTCCTTGTGTTTTCATTCATCCTCGTCGTAGGAGCTTTCCAGAAAGAAACCGAAAAAGGATTCTTCCTCGAGGGAACGTGGAAATTGGTTTTTGAGATCATCGCATTCCTGGGCATCGCAGTAATATTTTTACACGCACTTGGATGGCTCGATGCAATATTTGAGTTTTTCGGGAGTATCTGGACGAGCCAAGCAGCAGCATCCCTAATCATGGTCCTGGTGCTCGTCGGATTCATGTGGTTCATAGTACACGAACAAAAGCCCGGAGCAGTCAAAGGAGAGAAAAAAGAGGACTGAATACAAAAGAAATATAAATGAGTAATAATCAGAAAAAGAGTGAAAAGGTGATTATCAATGGTATACTGGTTTGATTTAAGGACTCTGATGATGAATCTTGAAGGCATAGGCGTACTGGATGTCTTGCTTCCATTCATACTTGTTTTTACGATTATATTCGCAGTACTGCAAAAAGTAAAAATACTCGGGACTGACAAAGAAGGCAACCCGAGAAAGAATTTCAACGTGGTAGTAGCGCTTGTCATGGCCTTAGCAGTAGTAATACCCCACGTTACAGGCATGTACCGCGGGCAGATGAGCGTCGTAGACATCATAAACAACGCCTTGCCCCAGGTAGCGTTGCTGGCAGTAGCAATAATAATGGTACTTCTGACCATAGGCGTATTTGGAAGGGAATTCGAAGCAGGCAAAGGATTCGGAGGAGGCGTAGTAGCGCTTTCCGTCCTCATCGTAGGATTTATCTTTGCAGCAGCCGCAGGATGGTTCGACAGGGCAATACTTCCCAGGTGGATGTGGTTCATCTACGACCCACAGTTCCAAGCACTCATAGTAACAATAGTAGTGTTCGGACTGATAATATACTTCATAACAAAAGAAGACAAGCCCAAGGACAAAACGTTCATGGACAAATTGAACGAGATGTTCAAGGAATCCGGCAAATAAAAGCTTTTTTTCCTTGGACTAACAGGTGTTTTTAATGGTAGAATTCCTTGATACAGGCATACTAAGCTATTTTAGCATAATCTTCACGTTCTTAATGGTATTCGTAATCCTATACGGATTGCTAAGCCTGACAAAGCCCTTCGGAGAAAACAAGAACGGATTGTACGCCATCATAGCATTTGCATTCGCCATCCTAAGCATAAGCAGCCAAAGCATCCTCCACCTAATAACATTCATAACACCCTGGTTCTTCATGCTTATCTTCATCGGATTCTTCATACTGTTCATCCTCATGATATTCGGCCTGAAAGCAGACCAGATCAAAGCAGGCATGAGCTCAGAACTAAGAACCTGGGTTATAATACTTACCGTGGTAATACTAATATTCGGAATAGGCGCCACGTTCGGCCAACAAGCCCTGGAAGAAGGTAGAGGGGAACCCGGGGGAACAGACCCCTCAGTAGTAGAACCTGGCGACGGAACAGAACTAAACGGGGACACAGACACAGATGACTTCGTTACGAATGTAATGAACGCAATATTCAACCCACAAGTACTAGGACTAATCGTAGTAATGCTAGTAGGCGCCTTTGCAATGTTCCTCCTAACAAAAACCAACATAGACTAGAAAAAAAAATGATTATTATTTCTGCTTCTTACTATCGCTCCCCTTCTTAAACTCCTTAGAGATACGGCTTAACTCAGAAACATTCTCAGTGAAAACCGGGAGGACCTTACTAAAAACCTTCTCCATAGCCCTGACCTCCGCCCCGACATTAGTAATATTCTTATCATAATCATCAATCTTAGAAATAATCGCGGAATGAAGCTTATCAAACTCCTGCTTCAAATCATCGAACTTCTGCTCCAAAGAAACAATCTTGTTATTAGCCGCATTCTTCCACTCAACGATCTTCTTAACATCCTTAACAAGTATATTCCACTTCTCATCAATAATCGCCTCAACAAGCTCTTCAGTTGAAAAATCCCCTGTAGAATAACTAGACTGCTGACTAGGCGGCGAAGGCATCTGGCCACCACCAGGAGACGACCCGAAACCACCAGATGTACTCATACCCTCTGGAGAAGGCGGCGAAGAACCCTGATCACTGCCAGGCTCCATATCCGCCTGGTTCATGGCCTCAAAAATCTTAGCAGAAGAATAGCCTTCCCTCTGAAGAGTCTGAATTATCTGATTGTTATCCATACCCTGAGACCTCATAGTCTTAATATGGCTTACAGGCAAATCATCTTGCCCAGGGCTAGCTCCGAATACAGGCATTTTATCATAAACCTCTTTTTGCTAAACACTAACACTTATAAGTCAAATTTCCTGATTATAAAAAGTTTTTCTTTTTAAAAAACTACTTCTTTCCGAGCACATCCTCAATTATTTCCTCAGCTTCTTTCCTAGTAACAAAATGCATGGGATCCCACATGTCAAGGTATTTCTCCAAAACCTTAAAATCCTTGTGCTTCACCGCACTCTTAAGCTCCGCGTTCATAACAGATATCTCCTCAGCCAACTCAGAAAGCTTCATCTTAATCTCCACGACCTCCTCGCTAAGAATCCTTTTCTCCTTAAAAAACTGCCTTTGAGTCTCAAGCAACGTCTGATCGGTAAGCTGTGTTTTCTTACGCAGATTAGAATACCTGTCCTCAAGAATCCTCAGGTTCGAAGAAACCTCTCCAATCAGCTTAGACAACTTATCAGGCGCCGGAGGACCCTTACGGGCAGGGCCTGAAGTCCTCGGAGCATGGCCCTTGAACTCCTGGTAAAACGGATCGTTTATAGGCTGATTAACCATTTTTATCTTATAAAAAAAACATAACAACCGTAATATATAAGTCTTTGTGTTTTTTCCCGGAGGAAATTTATTAAAAACATTTATATATTTATTCTGGGAGACGATACTATTAGAGGGTGTTAGGAATTGGCTGATAAAAAAAGAGGAACAGGTTTCTTTGAAGACTACGCCGTTGTAAAAGAAGGATACGATAACATACTCAGGGTGAACTACGCGGACATACCAAGAGTTCCAAGCATCGAAGACGACCAGTTATGCATGGCAAAAACATGTGAAATCCTCATAAGCAACCCCAGCATAACCAAAGTAATATTCAGCCAGAAACACGACTACGAATATGACTACGACCAAGTAAAGCTGCTACACGAAGTAGCAAGGCTTTACAAGCAACTCGTAAAACAAAAAGACTTGTTCTCATTCCAGGCAATGAACGAAGTAACAGGGAAAAACAAGCACGACTTAAGCAGGAGGTACACCGAGGTACACAACCTCATCATGAACTACCTCGTCAAAGACCCAATCGGTTGCTACGTGGAACTAACAAGAATTCTCAGAAAAGAAAGGATAGAGCTAGAAAAAGAAGTGGATGAAGAACTGGCTATTGCAAGAGAAAAATACACTGAACTAATAGATTATCTCAAACAAGGCCTGGAAAACACCTCGCTAATACAGATTACAAAGCCATACCTCGCAGGATACAAAGTAGGGGACAGAGAGATATACAGGAAGGTATTCAGCCCAAGCATAAAGCCTGACTTCATGTTCACAAAGATAATGGCCACATACCCTAAGGACGCCGAAGAAATAATGAACTACAACATAGGCGACACAGAAGTAGTTATCTTTAAGCTTCCGGACAACGTCCAATACCTGTACCACGTCACACCTCCAGAGTTCAAGTTAAGCGAAGAAAAATATGAGTTGCTCGACATGGCCAGGAAGATTATGAGCGAGCACCAGCCCGAAGAGCAAGACTTTGTAAACCCGGAGAGGATGAGAGAGATATTCTACAACGTCGGATCTGACTTATTAGAAGAGCTTGCTAATTACAGAAGGGTAAAGATTACACAGGATGAACTGGAAGAATTAACACAAATACTTATCAGGTACACCGTCGGCTTCGGGCTGATAGAAATACTGTTAAGAGATGAAAAAGTCCAGGATATCACGGTTAACAGCCCAACAGGCCTATCCCCTATATTCTTAGTTCACAGTGACTACGATGACTGCAAGACAAACATCATACCCAGTATAAGCGACGTCGACTCCTGGGCGTCCAAGCTAAGACTCTTATCAGGAAGGCCCTTGGATGAAGCAAACCCTGTGCTGGACACAGATATAGAGATACCAGGCGTTGCGAACGCAAGGGTAGGCGTTATAAGCAAGCCATTAAACCCCACAGGCCTAGCATACGCTTTCAGAAGGCACAGGGACAAGCCATGGACCCTTCCATTGTTTGTGAAGAATAACATGATGAGCGCACTCGGAGCAGGGCTGATGAGCTTCATCATCGACGGGAACAGAACTTTGCTCGTGGCAGGAACAAGGAGTGCTGGTAAGTCAAGCCTGCTCGGAAGCCTAATGGTTGAAATAATGAGAAAATACAGGATTATAACAATAGAAGACACATTGGAACTTCCAAGCAGTTCCCTCAGAAACCTAGGATACAACATCCAGTCCATGAAAGTAGCAAGCTCCCTATCCAAAGGCACGAGTGAGCTGCCCGCAGATGAAGGGATAAGAACAACGCTAAGGCTCGGGGATTCAGCTCTTATAATTGGAGAAGTAAGAAGCACGGAAGCAAGAGCGCTGTACGAAGCTATGAGAGTAGGCGCCCTGGCAAACGTTGTTGCAGGAACAATACATGGAGATAGCCCGTACGGAGTATACGACAGGGTTGTCAACGACTTAGACGTCCCAAAAACAAGCTTTAAAGCAACCGATATAATCGTAGTTGCAAATCCTATAAAAAGCGCTGACGGGCTTCACAAGTGGAGAAGAGTAACCCAGATAAGCGAAGTAAGAAAGGACTGGGAGAACGACCCGTTACTGGAAAAAGGCTTCGTAGACCTGATGAAATACAACTCAAAAACCGATTCGTTAGAGCCCAGTGAAGACTTGCTAAATGGCGACTCCGAAATATTAAAAGCAATCGCAGGAAACGTTAAAGACTGGGCGGGTAACTGGAACGCGGTATGGGACAACGTAATGCTAAGAGCGAAGATGAAAGAAACACTTGTAGAGACATCCGACAAGGAAAACGACCCTGACCTGCTTGAAGCACCCTTTGTGATAAGCGCGAACGACCAATTCCACAAGATAAGCGACAAGGTCAAAAACAACACAGGAACTCTTGACAGCAAGAAAATCTTCTTTGAATGGCATGAATGGCTAAAAAAAGAGGTAAAAAGAATAAAGCAGGAAAAAGAATCACATAAGTAACACACAAGTAAAAAAAGAGGGTGAGCATGAAGAAGGAGGAACTTGAATACATAGACTTTAAGCAGAAATACAAGAGACGACTAGCCACGGAACTCGGAGACACCCCAAAAGAAACGGCAAAGATTACCACTAGGGACTACGAAAATTTCAAGAAAACATTCCTGCCAAAACAATTATCTCTCTACGAAAAACTATGCGCTTTCGCAGAAAAAATAGTTCCTATAAAACCTGATAAGAAAAACATACCTAAAATCGAGGAAGCCATAAGAATAAGCCATCTTAACGCCAGCCCGACAGGAGTCACAAGCTTTTCACTCTTAATGTCATTCCTAATCGTATTCGCCTCGGTTATCTTTGGCTACTTCGTGCCTTTCATCCTTACAGGAGGTGATAGTGGTGATAACTTCTTTTTCATATTATTCGGGGTAATAATGGGCTTGATAATGTTCATACCGTTAAGCAAGCTTCCGTTCATAATAGCAAATGTGTGGAGGATGAAAGCAAGCAACCAAATGGTGTTAGCTGTTTTCTACGTGGTAACATATATGAGGCATACTCCTAACCTTGAACTCGCAATTGACTTCGCAGCAGAACACCTTGGACCACCACTAAGCTTAGACCTGAAAAAAGTTATGTGGGACATTGAAACAGGAAGGTTTGACACCGTAACAGAATCCCTGGACTTCTACCTTCAAAGCTGGAGGGAATGGAACCCTGAGTTCATTGAAAGCATGAACTTGATTGAAAGCAGCCTATACGAGAGCAACGACTCCCGAAGGCTTGACGCGCTTGACAAAGCACTGAGAGTAATACTTGATGAAACATATGAAAAAATGCTTCACTTCACGCATAACCTGAAAAGCCCTATCACTGCGCTGCACATGCTTGGAATCGTCCTACCCATACTCGGACTTGTTATACTTCCATTGCTCACAGCTTTCGTGCCAGAAGTAAGATGGTACCACTTATTTGCACTGTACAACATTGCGTTGCCAGTCCTCGTCTATTACATGGGCAGAGAGATACTATCCACGAGGCCTACAGGATACAGCGGTATAGACGTTTCAAACCTGAAAACCGAGGTAACAGAGGACAACAAAATCACTCTTAGGTTCAGCAAAGACAAGGGAAAAGGAATCTCAATAACACCTTTTGCCGCCGGAGCCATAATCCTCATAGGATTCATACTAGTAGGATTATTCCCTTTAGCCCTTTACGCAATGGACCCTGACACTGACTACTACCTCACAGACAGAGGATTCGTCTTGTCCTACGACGTAGACAGAGATGATGAGGTATACATGAAACTCCTTGATTACAGGGATGAAATAGTTGACGGTGCCGTAGTTGGAAGACTAGGCCCTTACGGGTTAGGCGCATCCATACTAAGCCTTGCATTACCCCTCGCCTTTGGGCTCGGCATAGGGCTTTACTATAAGTGGAAGTATTCTAAGATGACCAAGATAAGAGATCATACCTCCAAGCTAGAACAAGAATTTGCAAGCGCGCTATTCCAACTTGGAAACAGGCTTGGAGACGGCGTACCCGCAGAAGTCGCGTTTCACAGCGTAGCAAGGAACATGGAAGGCACGGAATCAGGAAAGTTCTTCGACATGGTAACAATTAACATCGTAAAACTAGGAATGGGTGTTGAAGAAGCAATATTTGACAGGGAAGTAGGAGCACTCCAGCATTTTCCTAGCAGCATAATTGAAAGCAGCATGAAAGTATTCGTAGAAAGCATAAGGAAAGGCCCTCTTGTTGCAAGCCAGGCATTACTCACAG
>PWLK01000007.1 GCA_003560545.1 Candidatus Woesearchaeota archaeon
GATTTCTATTATTATCTCAGGAAGCACTTCTGCTTCTTCGCAAGCGTCCAGGCTGTTATCCACGGCTTCCTTGATTGTGGTAAGCAAAGCTTTTCTCTTATTGTCAAATCCGAGCAAGTGCCTGTTTTTCTCGAAGAACTCAGCTATGCTTATCTCTCTTTGGCTCTTTGCAAACTCGTGCGCCCTGGATTTGAATTCTGAAGCAGGAGTCTTATGGCTTTCTTTTATCTCCTCTTGAACCTCTGTAAAAGAAGTTATCTTGCTATCCTCCATGATTCCTGTGTTATGGATATTTATTTAATAACTTTTCGGGTCGGTTTTTTCACTCATTTATTTAAAGGGGAGCGTATTCCTGTCAGGTATGGTTAGAAGGTCGAGGAAGTCAAGGGAAGAGTGGAAGATTTACAAGAACGTATTTGATTCTTTCACTGAGAGAAACTTGCACAAGCTTGCAGGCCAAGGACATTTCGATGAGCTGGAGTCTCCAATAGCTCTTGGAAAGGAAGCTAATGTGTTCGCTGCGAGGAAGAAGTCAGGTGAGTTGGTAGCGGTTAAGATTTACCGCGTGGAAAACTGCAATTTTAACACGATGTATTATTACATTAAGTCTGATCCTAGGTTTGAAGGATTGGAGAATAATAAGCGGAAGATAATATTCAGCTGGGTTCAGCGTGAGTATAGGAATCTCTTGATAGCAAGGGAGAAAGCAAGGGTTCCAAGACCGATAGCTTTCAAGGATAACATTCTTGTAATGGAGTTCATCGGAAAAGATAATAATCCTGCTTTAAAGCTGAAAGACAGCCCTCCGGAGGACCCCAAAGATTTTTTTGAGAAAACAGTTAGAGGAGTGAAAGGCATGCTGGATGCAGGCATAGTCCACGCGGACTTATCAGATTTTAATATTTTGAACCATGAAGAAGAGCCTGTCTTCATAGACTTAAGCCAGGGAACAGTTCTTAACACTTACAACACCCAAGAGCTGCTTGAAAGGGATGTTAAGAACCTTGTTTCAGCTTTCAGGAAAACATTGTCTTTAGACAAGGATAAAGTAACAGAGGAAATAATCAGTCATTACAAGAAAGCATTAGCCGGGCAAGGTTTAAAAAAACAATGATATTACCAAGTAAAAAATGGAATTCGCATACGACTTGAAAATACCAAAGGAAAGAATTGCAGTCCTCATAGGAAGCGACGGCGAAGTAAAGAAAGAGCTTGAAGAGCTTACAAAGTCAAATATAAATATAGATTCAAAAGAAGGCGATGTAAGAATAACAGGGGAAGACTCATTAAATCTTTACGCGATACGCGAAGTAGTAAAAGCAATTGGCAGAGGATTTAACCCTGACATCGCAAGACTTCTCTTAAAACCAGATTACGTTCTTGAAGTAATCCAGTTGCAGGACTTTGTGAAAAACAAGAAAAACCATTTTGAAAGAATAAAAGGCCGCGTCATCGGGAGCGGCGGGAAAGCCAGGGAGCAAATCGAGCAACTGACAGAGTCATTCATATGCGTCTACGGGAAGACTGTGAGCATAATAGGGGAAACAGAGAGCGTTGTAACTGCGAAGAAAGCAGTTGAAAGCCTCCTAAACGGAAGCCCTCACAGCAACGTGTACAGGTTCCTGGAGAAGAACAGGAAGAACGTGAAGAAACAAAGAATGCTTGATATTTAAACAGCGTTCCTGTTCAACAAATAATATTCTAAAGCCCTGAAACAGAAAGATCTTTCTTCACGGCTTTCAAGAGTCCTGCAGTCAAAGCCTTCGGATGCGAGTTCTAAGTAACACCAGTGTTTTTCAGTTGCATCTCTTATCTCGTCACAAGTATCATTCTCATCTGAAGGTTCAGGTGGTGTTAATTCATTACCATTAGGATCCGGAGGGGGTACTGGTTCAGGCCTTTCAGAAGGGCTTAGTGAAACCAGGAGTAGTGCAACACCGCCAATTATAGCCACGAGCAAAACCCCTAGGACTGCTATTCCTTTAGCGTTTCCCTGGCTCGCCGCTCGTATAGCCTCATCAACCTCGTCCTCAGGCCAACCAGCGTTGAGAAGACTGTATTTCAAAGCTCCAGGGTTAACATTGTTTCTGAGTTCTCTCCTCACATAATCTCTTAACTGTCTGTTCATAACAATTAAGCCTAAGGACGAAGCTATTTATATTTTTTCCCATTACGCCTCGTTTTTTTCGGGCAAAATTAATAAATAAAAAGCTTTACTCTTCTTATTTATGATAACTATTGATGAAATGGCAAGCTTTTGCAAGCGAAAAGGCTTAATATATCCTTCTTCAGAAATCTATGGGGGTATGAGTGGTTTCTTTGATTACGGGCCTTACGGTTCGGAGATGAAGAAGAACCTTAAGGATGAGTGGTGGAGGTTCCATGTTCGCTCAAGGGAGGACGTTGTTGGTATTGATGGTTCTATTATTACTAATCCGCGTATCTGGATGGCTTCGGGTCACGCTGAGAATTTCACTGATTTAATGCTTGTTTCGGAGGATGGTTCTTTTGAGATTCGCGCAGACCAGTTCCTTGAGGAGAAGCTAGGGCAGAGTTTTGACGGGGTAACACCTGAAGAAGTTAATGAATTGGTTGAGAAGCATGGTTTGAAGGCTCCTAATGGGAAGGGTTTCAGGAAGTGCGAGTCTTTTAACCTGATGTTTGTTACTAATGTAGGCCCGAAGGCTAATGATAAGTCAAAAGCGTATCTTCGCCCGGAAACCGCGCAGATTATCTTCGCGGATTTTAAGTTGATACAGGAAAACGCCAGGTTAAAGCTTCCTTTTGGTATTGCTCAGATGGGTCGTGCGTTCAGGAATGAGATAAGCCCCAGGAATTTCTTGTTCAGGTGCCGTGAATTCGAGCAACTCGAAATTGAGTATTTTGTTCATCCGAAACAGAAGAAGTGTCCTTACATAAAAGAGTATGAGGACTTTGAATTAAATGTTTTTAGCGCGGAGATGCAGGAAAAAAAACTGAAGCCTAAGAAGATGAAAGTGAAAGATGTAGTTAAGAGCAAGTTGATGAATGAATGGCATGCTTATTTTCTCGCGTTGGAAACAGACTGGTTCGTGGGACTGGGTTGTAACCCGGATAATTTCAGGGCGAGGCAGCACTTAAAGGATGAGATGGCTCATTATTCTAGTGATTGCTGGGATTTAGAGTATAAGTTCCCTTTTGGCTGGAAGGAGCTTGAGGGAATAGCGGACAGGTCGGATTATGATTTAAGGAAGCACATGGAGCACAGCAAGAAAGACCTTTCTTTGTTTGACGAGGCTTCTAAGGAAAAGATTGTTCCGCATGTTATAGCAGAGCCCAGCCTTGGAGTGGACAGGGCTTTCCTCGTATTCCTTTACGAAGCATACTTTGATGACAAGAAGCGCGGGAACATAGTATTAAAATTGCATCCGAAGATTGCTCCTATCAACGTCGCGGTGTTACCTCTTGTTTCAAACAAGGAAAATGTTCTTGGCAAGGCCAGAGATGTTTTTAACGACTTGAAAAAAGATTATAATTGTTTCTTTGACGTGAGCGGGAGCATAGGGAGAAGGTATGCACGGCAGGACGAAATAGGAACTCCGTACTGTGTCACGATTGACTTCGAAACATTGGAAGATGGCATGGTTACTATTCGTGACAGGGACACGACAAAACAAGAACGTGTTAAAATAGAAGATGTTAGGAAGCACTTAAGGTTTTAGATTTGTTTCTTTGGAACCGTTTTTCTTAGTGCGAATGGCAAGACGTTGTTTTCGAAGTGTGTCATGAAGTATTTGAATGGCTGCCTGTTAAAACCTATTAGTATGCCTGAGTTTTCGTAGAGTTCTCCTTCGAGGCTTGGCTTTCCATGGATGTTGTTCATGTTGCATCCCAGGTCTTCCAGTTTTTTTTGCATGTACAGGAATTCTTGTTCGATCGTTGTTGTGTATTCTGCTGTGTCCGTTGCGGTTAGCCCTGGTATTTCCTGTCGTTTAAGGAAGTACCTCGCTGAGCTATGTATTTGTGTTCGTGGGTTTATTCCAAGCGCGGTTAGTGTTACCAGTTCTTTTTTGTCTACTAATGCGTATTCTTCTTTTTCGAGTTGGCCTGGTTTTATGTTGTGTACTTTTCTGTACGTCGGGTCATTCCGGGCTTTGTCCAGCCATTTTTGTTCTATGAATTTTGCCAGTCCGTTGTCCATCCCGTGAGGTATGTATATCGCCGTTGCTTTTTCCAGTGTGTCTACGAAGTCTGCTAGTTGTGCGCCTACTTGCAATCCATTATACCAAGCCGAGTTTTTTGATTTGTAGTTGCCGTTGTATTTTAGGAATGATGCAAGCCTGATTAGTACGTCGTCTGAGCCGCCTTTTCCTTTTTTCTCCCTGATGTATTGCTGGATGTGCAAGTTATTATCAATCATGTTTTCTCCTTGTTCCAGTACTTCTTCCCAGTTCTTTGTTTTGGCAAAGTCTATGCCGCTCATGTCTTTTACTAGTCCGATGTTCTTGAATATGTTCATTCTTTTTTCGAATGGCTGCACTTTTAGGACTTCATCAGTGTAGTCTCCTGAGGTGAATTCTTTGAGGTCTATGCCGAGGCCTGCTGCGAGTTCCCTGTCCACTAAGTATGTTTCGCCTCCTCCGTAGTTCAGGCCGTGAAGGCGTTCTGCTTCTTTCCTTATGTCTTTGTAGTCGTCGAAGTGCGCTCCGAAGTAGTATCCTGTTAGCAGTGCTTGCGGGTTTAAGTCCACGTTTTTCAGGAATCCCAGGCCGAGTATTGGTTTTCCTTCTTCGTCTGTTGCCCTTATTGTTTTGTCGTATGTGTTCACGGATCTTGTTAGGAGGTTAGCGATGGAGTTTATCAGTTCCTGGGTTTCTGTGAGGAATTCTTCTCTTCCGCTGTAAGCGCTTGATCCGTCTTCTTTTGTTAGTGCTCTCAGGACTTCGTCGCTTATTATGTCTTCAAGGCTTGTGTTTACTCTTTTTCCGAATCCGTGGTTTTCGCTGAACATCACGTGTCCTTCTGTTGCGTGCCCTACTACTGCTCTTGGTATAAGGTTATATCTTAGTATTGGTGAAGAAACAGGCAGGCTTGCTGATTCCTGGAGGTCAATCATTAATTCTGATGGCCTTGCGACTTTTGAGTGCCATGACCTACTGTTATTTGCTTGCTTGTGTTCTATTTTTTCGTACAGGTATTCTTCTATTATAAGCGAATCTAGGAACGGTATGTTTTCCTCGGATATTATTGTGGGGCTCTCAGGCATTATTTTTCTTCTTATGAATTCTAGAATTGTTGGAGCAGACTGTCTCTCCCATAGCACGCCGTTGTGCGAGTCGCTGTCCCCCCTGACCCTGTATTCAGTTCCTTGCACTATGCTTAAATTTCAGAAAGCTTTTCATTTAAATACTATATTATCCTTCAAAATGTGTTTTTTAAAGTATATTATTATATAGTAGTTACTTCAATCCTTCTACGTGGCTTAACCTGGTGACTGCCCAGAACTTCTTCCTAAGATTAAGGTTTTCCTCTACGCCGTTAGCAGAAAAAGCTTCTTTTAATTTCTTCCTGATAAGCTCTCCTTCTTCATCGAAATCCATTAACAACAAAACCTGTTTTGTGTCGCTGTTCTTCTCCGCGAACAAATAATTATTTCCGTTCAACTCCTTGCTCTTAACCCCGAACGCTTCAAGAGCTGCAACATCTTTCTTCCCCTCGACAACCACAAGGTTTTCCTCTGAGAACTCCTTCAACGAATCCACTAGTTCTAAGAATTCTTCTTCATCTCTCATTTTTCAATATACTTACTAATTCTTCCGTGCTGTTAACAACGTAATCAGCAAGGCTTTTATCATTCAACTCGCCCTGGCCCCACGTCACAAATATAGTTTTTGCACCTACACTTCTCCCGCCAACCATGTCTTCCTCCCTGTCTCCAACCATGTAAGCAGCTTTACCGTTATTCTTAACAGCCATCCCCACTAAGTCATTCTTGGAATAATCAAGGCTGGCATTATTCCCATGCACAGAGTCAAAATACTTCTCAACACCTAACACATTAAGCGAAGGCTTTATTATGTCCTCCCTGATAGTTGAAGCAATACTAATCTTATAGCCTTCATCCCTCAGAGTGTAAAGCATGTCTTTTATCCCTTCAAAGAAAACTTTATCTTTCCACTCATTAACAACAGCCAAATAATGCAACTGGAAAAGGTTAGTCATCATAATAGTCTTAAGCTTCTCATCAGTTATCCCCGTGTATTTTTCTATTGCGTCCTTGTTAACCTTGTAATGCGCATGGGTTTTCTGGGCTTCACGCATCCATTCCTTATCCATAGCAACGCCAAGGCTATCCCCTCGCCTCATGCTTGCTTCCTCTGCAACATCTTTCCTTGCAAGAGTCCCGTCCCAGTCAAATATCACATGCATTTTTATCTCATCAACTTCTTATATTCCTCAGGCGCGTCCTCGGAGAACTTTTTCATGCCTTCAAAGGTTTTTTTGTGCATCACCATTTCTTTCAAAACGCTGAACGGTATTGTTGCGATATGCGCGCCTGCAAGAGCTGCTTCCCTTACCTGCCTCTTATTCCTCAGGGAAGCCGCGAGCACTTCTGATTTCAGGCCGTGCTTCCTTATTATTTCCGCGCTTTGGCTTACAAGGTCTATCCCTGATACTATCCCGTTATCTTCAAGAAGCCCTTCTCCTCCGGGGAGCCCTTCCGCGGGGTAGTATTCTTGTTTGCCTGCTACATTGTTCTTGCTTTTTATGTAGTCATCAGTGCGCCCGACGAATAAGCTTACGTATTTTGCTCCTGCTTTAGCAGCAAGAAGCGCTTGTTCCGGCGTAAATACCAATGTTGCGTTAACGTTTATCTTCCTGTCACTAAGTTCTTTTATGGCCTTGATGCCTTCGAAATGGTTTTCATCGCTTTCTCCCAGGGCTGTGTTTACAGGGATTTTTATAACGATGTTCTTTGAGTACGACTTGAAAGTCCTGTAAAGCATTACGCCTTCCAATACCATGTCTTTGGCTTCGCTGCTTGTAACTTCCAGGCTTACAGGGGTTCCTTTTGTGGCTTTCAGTATTTCCCCGATGTATTCTTTCAGGCTTTGCTCTTTATTTTTCTCAACAGACTTTTTTAGAAGTGAAGGATTAGTGGTTACTCCGTCTGCAACTCTCCATTCATACGCTTTTTTTATTTCTTCTAGGTCCGCGCTATCAACAAATATCTTCATTATTGTATCAGAATTGTTGTTGTTTTATATTATTTTTCCTTGATTATCGCGAGGCAGGCACCTTTAAGGCTGATGTCGTAGTTTAGTATCATGTATACAGGGATGTCTTTAAGCATTTTTTTCATTTTCCTGTTGTCCGTGAATTCTTTTTCAAATATTGCTTTGTTGAAGTGGTCTTTGTTATTTATAATTATCCCGCCTGCGAGGTATACTCCTCCTGTGGAAACGGTTTCTAGTGCGTAGTTTCTCGCGCACCTTGCCATTAGCTTTGTAAACCATTTGAATGTGTCTGAGCACGCAGAGTCCTTATCGTAGTACTTGGCTATTAGCATTTCTTTCTTGGTTGAAACGCTTATCTCCTGCCTGGGCTTCGTATCGGGGTATTTCTTGTTTATGATTAGGTATTCGTACATTCGCACAATTCCTTTTCCTGAGAGGAAGTCTTCAAAGTCAGGTGTGTCTTTTAATTCTTGCCTTGTGCTTTCTAGTAATTCTAGTTCTTCCATGTCTTGTGCGGGGAAACTGGTATGGCCTCCTTCGCTTGGTATTGGCTTGTAAATGTTTTTGCTCTTGCTCTTTACAAGTATGGCTTTTCCAAGCCCGGTGCCGGGGCCTATGACTGTTTTTGCTCCTTCTTTTTCTTTTCCTTTTTTCAAGGTCTTTATTTCTTTCTTTGTCAAGAGGTTTACGCCGTACCCGATTGCTTCAAAGTCGTTTATCAGCATGACTTCTTTTAGAGGAGTGTGTTTTTTTATTTCTTTGACGTCTAAGTCCCATTCAGCGTTTGTAAGCTTGCAGTAACCTTTTTCTTTGTTTACATGCCCTGCTCCTGCTATGCATGCCTTTACAGGCTTTTTATTGTATTTCATCTCTGTGTAGCGTATAATTTCTTTTAATGGGTAGACTATCGTGCTTATTGTCTGGGTCTTGTAGTGGAAAGAAAAAAGTATTTCTGGCTTGCCTTTTTTTTCGTATGCAACGCATATATTCGTGTTTGTTCCACCTACGTCTGCGCCTATTATTAGTTCAGCGTTTTCTGGTTTGTTATTAGAATATTTTTTTACGTCCGGGATCATTTTTTTCTCACCAGCTTTTTTGCTTCACGCATTATGTCTTTATGCGTCAACCCGTATTTCTTGTATAGCTCTTTGTACGGCCCTGATTCTCCGAAGCCATTCATCCCCATAATCTTCATTTTTACAGGTTCTTCCTGTGAGATTGTTTCGGCAACAGCACCTCCCATTCCCCCGTGAACCTGGTGGTCTTCAACCGTTAATACTTTCTTTGTTTTCTTTGCGTATTTAATTATTGTCTTTTTATCCAAAGGCTTTATCGTGTGCATGTTTATGACGGTTACCCTGATTTTTTCTTTTTCAAGCTCTTTCGCTGCCAGGAGTGCTTCGTATACCATTGGCCCGCAGGCTATTATCGTTATATGCTTTCCTTCTTTCAGGACTTGTGCTTCGCCTATCTTGAAACCTGTTTTATTAGTGGTTATGAGCGGTGTTTTCTGCCTGTTCAGACGGACATAGCAGGGCTTCTTCGTTCTTGAAACAGCCAAGACTGCTTTCTTTGCCTGCAATGCATCACAAGGCACTATCACGTCAATATTAGGCAAGGACCTCGTGATAGCAACGTCTTCCAGGGATTGGTGCGTGGCTCCGTCTTCCCCTACTCCTAAGCCTGAATGCGTACTTGTTATCTTTACAGGCTGGTTATTATAGCAAATAGTTGTCCTGATCTGCTCCCAGTTCCTACC
>PWLK01000060.1 GCA_003560545.1 Candidatus Woesearchaeota archaeon
AATGTAATCGAAGCAGACAGGAAATTCCTGATGGGCAAAGACGTAACCAGAGGCCTGGGATGCGGAGGCTACCCGGAAAAAGGAGCTGAAGCAGCACAGGAAAGCCTAACAACCATCAAAGAAGCCCTGAAAGGCTCAGACATGGTATTCGTATGCGCAGGAATGGGCGGCGGAACAGGAACCGGAGGAGCCCCAATAATCGCGCAAGTCGCAAGAGACGCAGGCTCCATCGTAATCGGAACAGTCACAATGCCTTTCAAAATCGAAAGAGCAAGAGTAGACAAAGCCGAATTCGGCCTGCAACAACTAAGAAAAGTCTCAGACACAGTAATAGTAATAGACAACAACCGCTTAGTCCAAATAGCGGGCAACCTGCCAGTACAGCAAGCATTCGCAGTAGCAAACGAGCTAATCGCAACGATGATCAAAGGAATCGTAGAAACCATAGCAGTGCCAAGCCTGGTAAACCTGGACTTCGCAGACGTCAAGACAATAATGACAAACGGAGACGTAGCAGCAATCGGAGTAGGAGCCTCAGACACTAATAACAGGGTAGAAGAAGCCGTAAGAGGAGCCCTAAGCAACCCATTGCTAGACATCAGCTACGAAGGCGCAAGCGGAGCAATCCTACACATCCACGGCGGACCAGACATGACCTTAGACGAGATCAACAAAGTAGGAGAACTCGTAACAGAAGCCATGGACGACGACGCAAACGTAATCTGGGGAGCAAGAGTAACCGAAGACATGAAAGGCAAGATAACTGTTATGACAATCATAACTGGTGTCAAGTCACCATGGATACTCGGCAAGCCAACAGAGAAACAAGCTGAATCTGCAAGGCAAAAGCTATCCGAAGACCTCGGCATAGAAATCGTCAGGTAAACCAAACCCGGTTTACCCAACCTTTTTTTTTACACTCAGTAGTTTCTATGCCTTCACTGAGAAAACCGAACCCCCAACAAAACCCAGTTTTTTTATGTGAAGGCATTTTTTTTCTTTTTTTCAAACAATGGTTTCGCTGTACGGTTTCGCTCGTACGACGCAAGAGGGGTTTCGCTGTTGCTCAAGCCCCTAAACGTTTTTTTAACAAATTCTTTTTTCTCCCTCTCACAGGATTTCAGGAAACTATATAAAACAAAATGTATTCCTCACTAATTAGTAGTTTAGAACAAAGGGGGTTGCTGGCTATATGTACATGAATTTGAAAAAGTCCGAAGAACTTCAAGAGCGGGAAGAAAGGCTTGATCTTGTCGAGCCTGTGCTTGATGTTTTGCTGACTAAAAGTATTGATGATGAAAATAGCTTGCATAAAAACCTTGTTAAACTACATGGAAGGCGTATGGCTAATGACTTGTTTGATTTAGTCAAGGATTATGTGGTTGACGATTCGTTTCAGCCCGGAGAGCTAAGAAGTCATGATGTAACTGCTCCGTCTAAGATTAGAGATTCCAAAGAAAAACTTTCCAAAAATGAGCACTACAAAGAAGCCCATAAAGCTTTGCTTCAGGGAAAAATCCCCGGGGAGCAGGAAATGTTAGCTTTGTACGGCCATCACGCTGAAAGCGCTAAGAAATCAGATGAGTTATTGTTGAGTTCCGGCCGTTTCAGGAAGTGTTGGACGCCGATTGCTACGCATCCTAACAGGGTCTCTGCAATGGTGGGTGAACTAGGTTTTGACGATAAAGTCTATGACCATGACCCCTTTCACTTCCGGTTTCTCGCCAAGATACACGATACTCCCGAAGAAGTTATCGGGACTGTTAGGGATGAAAAAGGAAGGCTTTACGGTTTAGACAGGTTTAACGATTTATTGGATGACTTGGGGGTCGCTCAAGAAATCAGAGACCACTTAGTTGATATTACGAATACTTCAGACTTGATATTCCGTGCAATGCTCAGCGGAGAATATAATTTTTCTATTGCCAAGCACAGGTCTAAGATTACAAGGGATGATGTGTACAACTCACTGGAAATTTTATCCGGCTTGAACTACGATTTTTTCAGCGACCACGCCCTGAAAATCAGGTTTTTTCTTGAGGACAAAGACCTTCCTCAGGGGAAGGTTTGGGAGACTGCCAAGTGGCTTTCATATTTCGGCGTTTACATGGATGGATTGGTGGACAACGCGCTTTACGATAAACTGAAAACTAAGAGCTTTAACGAATCAAGAAGTTCTGTTTCAGCATCTAATCTCTCGGATTTCAGGACTGTCGAGGTTAAGCAAGTTGATGTTAGGGAGAACAACTTGAATAAGGCAGCGCTTAACATCGAGGATCATATTAAGAACCTTATTAAAGAGGAATATGCGGGACGGAAGCCTTTAAGCCTTAACTCTGGGTGGAAGCCTTTAATAGATAATTCCAGGGAACTTATTCAGGGTTCTTACTCTGACGGGCTTCAGCTTGCAAAGATCACTTTGGCTACCAAGAATGATGCTTTAGACCATTTCAGCGTTGGGCTTAAGTATATTAAGGCTTTACAATCCGTATTCTACGAAGATACTCCTCCTGCAAATATTTACTTAGTTATAAACAGCTAAATTATTCTTTGAAGTCTATGTTGCCTTCGAAGTAAACCCCTTTTTTGAGTTTTACAGGCCTCCAAGTGTCCATGATGAGTTCTGCGTCGAGCCACTCTGCTAGTTCTTCTGCGTTTCCTATAGTGGCGCTTAGCCCTATGAATTGTATGTCTTTTAGTTCTTTTCTTAGGATTGTTATTACTATTTCCAGTGTTGGGCCTCTGCTGTCATCGTTCAATAAGTGTATCTCGTCCACAACCACTGTTTTTAGTTTTTTTATCCATGGCGCTTTATGCCTTAGCAATGAATCAAACTTTTCGCTGGTTGTGATAATAACGTCGTTATTCGCTAGGTATGCGTCTTCGGAGTCGAGGTCTCCACTGCTCACCCCGATTTTTAGGTTAGGATAGTCTTTTTTGAACTGTTTGTGCTTCTCCGAGGCTAATGCTTTTAAGGGTACTATGTACACTGCTTTTCCTTTATCATGCAGGACTGCGTTGAGGAATGCGAGTTCTGCCACAAGAGTTTTCCCGCTAGCCGTGGGGGTGCACACCAACAAGTTTTTGTCTTCGAACAATCCGGCTTTTACGCTTTTCCACTGGCTCGGCCTTAACTCTTCGAAGCCTCTTCGTTCGAGCAACTCATATACTTTCCCCGGTATCTTGTCTTTGAATTCAGAAATCTTCACTTTACATTTCCTCTAAAGGGGTTATTCCAAGCAATTCCATGTTTCTTTCTAGGCTTTCAAGTATTTTTTTTAGCAGGTACAGCCTTGCTTTCCTTGTTTCTTCGTCTGCTTTCAGGACTTGGTGTTTGTGGTAGTATTCGTTCGCGGATTGGCTTAAGTCTAGCAGGTACCTTGTTATCATGCTTGGCTTGTAAGTTTCGGCTGCTTTCATAATGTTTTCTTTTTCTTTTTCCAGGATTCTGAGGATGTTTTTATCTTCACTTGTTCCGAGTTTCGTGTAATCAGGCTTTTCCACGTCTTTTACGTTTCCTTTCCTGAACACGGAGTGTATCCTTGCAGCTGTATAGAGGGTGTATGGCCCTGTTTCTCCTTCCATGTCCAGCCATTCGTCTTCGTCGAATATTATTTCGTGGTTATTGTCTATTTTGAGCATTCCGATTTTCAAAGCGGTTTTTGCTACTTCCTCGCTTGTTCCTTTTAACTTCGCTTCGTTCCAGTCAGTTCTTCTTTTCTTTGTTTCTTCGTACGCTTTTTCTTTCATCCGTTCCTTTAAGTCTTCGTACAAATAAGTATTTCCTGTCCTGGATGAGATCGGTCCTTGCTTCGTGGATACGAATTCGTATGGGATGTGGAGCATTTCTTTTTTGAAGCCCATTAATTCCAGGATTTTAAAGGTTTGTTTCATGTGCAGGGATTGTCTTGAATCAATAACATAAACGGATTTGTCTATCTTGTATTTCTCAAATTTTTTCTTTGCAAGGGATAGGTCTTTGGTTAAGTATAGCGTTGTCCCATCACTCTTAAGTATGACTGCAACGCCTAATCCGTGTTCCTCTAGGTTTACGATGATTGCCCCATCATCTTTTTTCGCTATGCCTTTCTCGAGTAGTTCCAACGCGATTTTTTTTCCTTCCTCGTCTTCCTCGCTTTCGTAGAACCATGTATCAAACTTTATTCCCAGGTCTTCGTAGATTTCTTTGAATTCCTTAACAGACCATTCCTTGGTTTCTTTCCACAGCGCGGTTATTTCTTTCTCCCGTTTCTCTAGTGCCTGGAGTAATTCCGAGACTTCTTTTTTGTACGCTTCGTTCTCCTTAACTTTTTTGTTTGCTTCCATGTATACTTTTCCAAGGTATTTTCCTTTATTCTTATCTGGTTTTTCGTCTGCGTGGAATTTTTTTAGGCACCAAAGCGTTTTCGCCACATGAGTCCCTATGTCTCCAAGGTAATTCGCTGGTATGACTTTGTAGTTCTGGTTTCTGAGCATTCTGACTATGCTGTCTCCGAGGAAAACATTTCGGAGGTGGCCGACGTGGAATTCCTTGTGTGTGTTGGGCTGGCTGAACTCCACCATTATGCTCTCTTTCTTTTTTCCGAATCCAGGTTTTTCTTCTAGTATTGCTTTCGCGTATTCTTCCTGTTTAACGTAGAAGTTAAGGTATCCGCCTTTCGCCTCTGTTCTCTCTATGAAGCTTGCTTTTATCTTCTTTGCAAGGTCTTCAGCTATATCTTTTGGGCTTTTCCTAAGCTTTTTTGACAAGACGAAACAAGGAAAAGCGTAATCTCCTAGTTCCTGGCTTGGAGGGATTTCTATTGCGCTTAATACTTCGTTTTCATCCAGCCCGGTAGCTTTTCCGAGTAAGGCACTTATTTCTTCTTTGAAACCCATTTTCGTTTAGAATAAAAATTACAGGTTTATAAATTTTGAGTAAGCAAAAACCGGAAGACTTATTTTTTCTCTTCCTGCTTAGGCGCTTCTTTCGGCTTCTCTTCTTTTGCCGGCTCTTCTTTTTTTCCTGCAGGCTTTGCTTCTTCCTTGGGCTTTTCCTCTTTTTTCTCTTCCTGCTTAGGTTTTTCTTCTGCCTTTGGTTTCTCTTCCTTTGTCTCAGCAGGCTTTTCTTCCTGTGCAGGAGCCTCTTCAGCTTTTTCTTCCTCGAATAAAGGAGTTTTTCCCTGCTTTGCGACCTTGAGGTTTATCTGTGCAGTCCTGGAGTGGATCGTGTTCCCGGCTATATTCCTTCTTACTTTTCTTCCATCCACATTTTTTCTTATTCCTGTCCCGCCTACTATTAGAATTTTTTTCCTTGCAGTCCCGATTACGTCTTTTCTCATTGGGAAGCCTGCATAGTCGCTGCCCCCGGTTACTTCAAATTCGTATCCGGTTAAGCCGAAGCTGTCTCCTTTGACTTTGTCGCCTATTTTCTTTCCTAAGAATCCCTCGGCTTCCGCGTCTTTAACATCTTTTTTTAAGGTTTTCTTTGACTTCGGGTCGCCTATGTTTAGTTTAAATTCTGCCATTTTCGTTTATCCTCCCGAGATTTCCCCTTTTCTTAAGAGGTCTCAGTCCCCCCTGGAAACCCTTGTTGCTTTTTAAATATTGCCTTGTTTTTTCACAAACATTTATATATGAATTGTCCAAGAATCAGATTGGATGGGAGGATTCACTTTTAACGAAAAAGTCTTTAAGGCGTACGACATAAGAGGAGTTTATCCGAAGGATATAGATAAGAAATTCGCTTATAACCTCGGAAAAGCTTTCGCAGAGTACACCAAGGCCAAGACTGTCATGGTGGGATTTGACGGCAGAACTAGCTCGAAAGCGCTTTTCGAAGGCCTTTCTAAAGGTCTCCTGGAACGAGGAGTGGACGTTGTCAACATAGGTCTTTGCAGTACTTCAGCGGCTTATCACGCTATGATAAACGGGAAATACGATGCAGGCATCATGATTACGGCGAGCCATAATCCTAAGCAGTACAACGGTTTTAAGCTAATGGGCCAGGGGGCAGCCCCTATTTTCTCTGAGAATGGTTCTCTTGAAGTAAGAGATATTATGAAGGAAAACAAGTATGGCGCTGTTAAGAAGAAAGGCAAGCTTAAGAAAAAGGATTATTCTAAGGATTTCCTTAAGTACTTGGTGGGTGTTTTCCCTAAGCTTAACAAGAAAGAAAAAGAAACTCTTAAAGAAACAAAAATAATTGTGGACCAGAGCAATGGTTCAGGTGTAGTGGAAGTTGAAGCTATAAAAAAGATTTTTCCTAAATGCAAAGTTCTTAACTCAAGGGTTTCAGGCACTTTCCCGGGGCACGACCCGAACCCTATGAAGCCTGAGAACCGCAGGAAGCTCGCTTCTGAAATAAAAAAGCAGAAAGCAGACTTAGGCCTTATGTTTGATGGAGATGCCGACAGGATAGCTTTCCTGGATGAAAAAGGAGTTTTTGTCAGGCCAGACCTCTTATTGTGCTTGCTCGTGGACCTGATGAACAAAGGTAGTGTTATCTACGATACTCGTTCTACTAAGAGAATCCAGGAATTATGCGATTCAAAAGGCATCAAAGCAGGAATGAATAAGTCAGGGAGGACTTATATTCATGAAGCCATGAAAACTGAGAAAACCACTCTTGGAGGAGAAGCATCAGGGCATTACTTCTTCAAGGAGTTCAAGTACTTGGACAACGCGGGAATTGCTGCAATGAAAATCCTTGGTTATTATGTTAAAGAAAAAGCTAAGGGGAAAAAGTTCTCTGATCTAGTGGAAAACCATAACGTATACAGCCATTCAGGTGAAATGAATTTCAAGGTTAAAAATCAGGATAAGGCGTTCTTGTTAGTAGAGCAAGCCTTTAACAATTCTAAGAAAGTGCTCTTCCTTGACGGTTTATCCTTTTACTACGAAGATTACTGGTTTAACGTAAGGAAAAGCAACACAGAACCCTTAGTAAGAATAAACATTGAAGCAGACTCAAAAGAAACCCTGAAAAACATAACTTCCAAGATCAACAACATAATGAGTTTGGCAAAATGATTATCTTATCACGCCGAGGTTCTCCTTGTGTGCAAGGAATTCTTCTCTTTTGATGTCTTCCATTACGTATAGTTCTTTTTTGTCTTTTGGTTCGTGTTCATCTAGTTTGTTTGTGAATTCGTCTAGTTCTTCCATGTTTTTGAATATGGCTTCTACGAGGTAGTCGTACCCGTTGTTTATTCTGAAGACTGTGTTTACTTTTGGGTGTGTTGCCAGGAATTTTTTTAGCGGTTCTTTTCTTTCTTTGTCTGTTGCTAGGAGTAATTGTAGTTTTATGTTGTATCCTAGTTGTTTGAAGTCTACTATTGCTGTGTGTTTGTGTATTATTTTTCTTTTCTCGTAGTCTTTTAGCTTGTCGAACAATGTGCTTACAGGTATCCTTGTTGCTTTGCTTAGCTTTGTAAGGCTTACCCTTGCGTTCTCCCTGAAGTACCCTATTATTGAGTAATCTTTTTCTTTCATATTGCTACCTTTCAAACCATTTTTTTTGTGTTTCTTAGTATTGGTTCCGGTTATTTATTTTAATATCCCAAAAAATTCCGGAAGTTCTTTCCTTGTCGCCGTAAAGTTTTCGAGGTATCCTTAGAATTAGTCTGAAAAAATAGTGTGTTTATTCTCCGATGATCTTTACAAGTACGCGTTTCTTTCTTTGCCCGTCGAATTCCGCGTAGTAGATTTGCTCCCATGGCCCGAGGTCAAGTTTTCCGTTGGTTATTGCGTGGACGACTTGGTGAGCCATTAACTGCCTTTTCAAGTGAGCGTGCGCGTTATCCTCGCCTGTGAGGTTGTGCTTGTAGTCTCCGTGGTATGGTGCGAGTTCTTCCAGCCATTTCTCGTAATCCTCTATTAAGCCTGATTCTGCATCATTTACATAAACAGCTGCCGTTATATGCATAGGGTTTACAAGGATTAATCCTTCTTTTACGCCTGATTCGTTTATTGTTTCCTGGACTTTCCCAGTTATGTTTATGAATTCAATCTTCTTAGTTGTATTAAACCATAATTCCTTCTTGTAACTCTTCATAAAAACCACCTGTGGTAAGGAATGGGTGTAAGCTTAAAAATATTTGGGAAACCAGCTTTTTTTTCTAGATAATAAGAACCTTATCTTCCTTTGGTGCGTTTTGGTTGTATTCATTAGCCACTAAAAGAAGCTTTGTCGCGTAAGAATCATATCCTTCTACTAATTCTTTCTTTGAGCCTTTTTTGAAATCTATGCTTTTCAGTGCTAAAGATTTGTATTCTTTCAGTAAATCAGGGTAATTTTCCTTTAGGTAGGTGTTTAGCTTTTTCTGTTTAGGTGTTCTTCCATAAAACACTTGATGTATTATGCTGTCTGTGTAAAGGGTTTCTTTTCCGTCTAGCTTTTTGGTTATACTAAAACTTGTTTCTTTCTTGGAGTGATATTCATCTTCGCTTATTTCTTTTCTTTTGTCGTAGTGTTTTACCCTGTCGTTTAGCCGTGATTCGAATTCTGCCAATTCATCGCGGAATGTGTAATGAAAGTTGTTTTTGATGTATTCTGTGTATTCTTTTTGGCTTAGTGGAGGGCTATCATTTGCAAGGTCTTCTTTTACTCTTTGTTCTAGATTCTTAGTGTTTTTCATATATATCATTCCTTTCCTTGTTTTTATAATTTGTTTTGTCGTTAATGATTATTGCTTCGTTTTGGTGCTTTGCATAGTTCATTGCTATTTCCATTGCCTTTGTGTACATGTAATTTTTTGCTTTTCCGAAGTCATCTTCTTTTCTGAAGACGTTGCCTTTGTTTAGTACATCCTTTCCGTAAACTTCTAAGAGCAATACTTCTTCTGGCTCTTGTTGTGCAAGACATTCATATAGTATTTTTGACCTGTACGTGGATTCGTCTTGAACGACTTCCGGGTTGTATTCCCA
>PWLK01000083.1 GCA_003560545.1 Candidatus Woesearchaeota archaeon
ACCCGGTTCCGCTCGGCCCAAGCATTTTATGCCCTGAAGCAGTGTAAAAATCAACTCCCAGGTTTTTTAGGTTTATTTCTTTGTGGCTCGCGCTTTGCGCTCCATCCACAAGTATTTTCGCGCCTTCCTCCCTTGATATCTTTGCTAGTTCTTTCACGTCCTGTGTTGTCCCGTCAAGGTTGCTTGTGTGGTTCGTTGCTACCAGGGTTGTTCCTTTCACTTTTCTTTTGAAATCTTCTATGTTGCCGTGCTCGTAGAATTCCAGCTTAATTTTCTTCTTTTTTTCCAGGACTTGCCATGGCACTAAGTTGCTGTTGTGTTCCTTGTCGCTCAGAAGAATTTTGTTTCCTTCCTTGAACGGAAAAGATTTAGCAACAAGGTTTATTCCCTCGGTTGTATTCCTTGTGAAGATTATCTCTTCTGTTTTCGCGTTGAAGTGCCTCGCTATGGTTTTCCTTGCTTCTTCTATTTTAGTTGTGACTTTTCTTCCTAGTGCGTGGCTGCTTCTCCCTCCGCACGCGCTGTATTCTTCGTAGTAAGAATTCATTGCTTCCAGGACTTGCTTTGGTTTTAGGCTTACACAGCTGGAATCAAGGTACGTGTATTTTCCTAGTACTTTGAAGTCTTTCCTGTACTTTCCTGGTTTGAATCCTATCATTCTGGGTTTGTTTTGTTGTTTTGCTTTTAATTTTTATGTTTTTTGTAACCAAAAACTTTTTTAACTAGTTCTCTAGGGGTATTGTTTATAAGAGGTGAGTTTTAATGGACGATTTATTTAGCTTGAAAGATAAAGTTGCGGTGGTTACAGGCGCGAGTGGTGGCTTGGGCCAGGCTATCGCGGTTGGTTTTGCTAGGCACGGCGCGAAAATCGTGGTTTCTGATGTTAAGGATGTTTCCGAGACTGTTAAAAAGGTGGAAGGGGCTGGCAGCGAGGCTATTGGTTTGAAGGTTGATGTTTCCAGCAAGGATGAGTTGAAAGGTATGTTCCAGGCTGCGGAGGATGAGTTTGGCGGCGTGGATATTCTTGTGAATAACGCAGGTATTCTTAGGACTGGCCCTGCGGAGTCTTTGCCGAAGGAAGACTGGGATGTTGTTATTAATGTGAATCTGACCAGTCAGTTCAATGCTGCCCAGGAGGTCTTTCCTTTTTTGAAGAAGCGCGGCGGCGGCAGGATTATTAATGTTGCTAGTATTGCTGGTTTGCTTGCGTTTAACCAGGCTATTCCGTATAACGCTAGTAAAGGAGGGGTTATCCAGCTTTCAAGGTCTTTGGCTTTTGAGTGGGCGCAGCATAACATCTTGGTAAACGCTATTTGCCCAGGTATTTTCTTGACGGATATGACTCAGGGCATGCTGGAGCAAGAGGGTTTTCAGCAGATGATTAAGGGTAATGTTCCTATGGCGAGGCACGCGGTTCCTGAAGAATTAGTGGGCGCGGCTATCTATCTTGCTTCTAAAGCAGGAAGCTATACGAACGGGCACGCCATGGTTGTTGATGGCGGGTGGACTTGCCACTTATAAGAATTTTTTTTTTTATTCTCTTATTTTTATATCTATTAATCTTTTGAGGGTGTTTATGTCTCTTTGGCTGGAACCCGTGACTTTTTCCCCGTTAACATAATATGTTGGTGTTCCGCGGACATGTGCGTTTATTCCTTCGTCTAGCCTGCGCAGGACTTCTTCCAGTGTTCTTTCTGATTCATAGCATTCTATGAACTTGTTTGTGTCAAGGCCTAGTTCCATTGCGAGTTCATAGTAGTCTTCGTCAAGTATTAGTTCGTGTTGTCTTTCAAATAATTCATGTCTTACTTCAAGGAAAGCGTCTTGTTCGTACGCGCATTGCGCGGCTCTTGCTGATTCGAATGAGTTCCTGTGTTCTAGTATTGGGAAGTCTTTGAACACGAATCTTACCCTGTCCTGGTATTCTTCTAGTGTTTCTTCTATTAACGGGTTGGCTTGAGTTGTGTAAGGACAGGTATAGCACCCGAATATTATAACCGTGACATCTGCGTCAGGCAGGCCTATGCTTGGGTCGTCTCCTGGTATTGGTGTTATTGGTTCTTCCGGGTATTCTGTTACGAGTTCTGAGTACGCTCCTTGTATTGTAAATGGGCATATCCCTGTTTCCCCGGGTGCTACGCAGCTCCCGTATACTGCTAAGTTGTATGTTCCTACTCCTAGTTCGTATACGGACCATGCGAGGAGTATTATCATTATCCAGCTGAATACCTCAAAATACTTGAATAAGAAACGCCCTACTTTAGGGTTTTTCCTGGCTAGTTTTCCTGTAATCTGGTTTTTTAGCCTTTTGTCCAGCCCGGTCTCGCATTTCCGTAGGGTTACTCGTCTGAATACGCATTCAGCGGCTTCTTTGGCTATTAGTCTGTAGTTTGCGATGAATATTCCCAGGATTCCGAAGACTACTAGTGCTATTACGCAGATCATGTTTGTCGGTGGCGTTCCTTGGTTTATAAAAATATGCTTTTATCTTTGCACTCCCAGGTTTTCTTTGTGTGACAGGAATTCTTCTCTTTTGATGTCTTCCATTACGAAGAATTCTTTTTTTTCTTGTGGTTCGTGTTCTTCTAGTTTTCGGTTGAATTCGTCTAGTTCTTCCAGGTCTTTGAATATGGCTTCTGCTAGGTAGTCGTATCCGTTGTTGATTCTGAAGAACGTGTTTATCCTTGGGTGTCTTAATAGGAATTTGTGTAGTTCTTCTTTTCTTTCTTTTTTTGCTGTGAGCAGTATCTGTGTTTTTACGTGGTATCCTAGTTGTTTGAAGTCTATTAGTGCGGTGTGTTTGCGTATTAGCTTGTTTTTTTCGTATTCTTTTATTTTGTCGAACAACGTGCTTACAGGTATCTTGGTTTGTCTGCTTAGCTTTGTCAGGCTTGTCCTGCTGTTCTCCCGGAATTTGCTTATTAAGAGTATTTCTTTTTCTTGCATTTTTTTCACCCCCCAACCTCTTTTTTCTTGTGGGTTTTACTGGTTTCTTGGTAATATAAACGTTTTTTATGCCCTTGAAACGGTTGTTTCAGGATTTCCCTGAAACAAAACTTGTTTTTGTATCAAAATCATTAATCAGTATACAAAAAACAACACCGAGCATTGTTTTTTGGTTGTTTTCTGAAACAAACATGCTTTTAAGGGCTTCGTTCAGCGTTGTTTCAGAAAATTTATATATCAACATCCCGTTTCGCAGCTTAATGCATCCCACCGAGCAAAGAATACTTCAAAGATTTGGGAAGGACCCGGCGAGAGAGTTCTCCACGAACGACTTGGTAAGGCAAGTCTTTCCAGAGGAGTACGAGGAAGCAAGAAAATACATTTACAACGAGCAAAACGACAAAAGCGTTACCCTTCTCGGGAAGCGGAAGAAAGCCAGGCTTCACAGAAAAATCCTTTACTACCTTTCAAGGCTCGAGCAAGAAGGCCTTATACGGGTTGCAAGGACGGAGGGCAAAGGCGAGAAGTACTTCGTTCTCAACGCTGACAAAGAAATTGTGAGCAAGCGAGACAAAGCCCTCCGCAGCGTTCTCAGCACGATAAACATACAGGAAACAAACAACGTATCACTTCACGGCCTTGAATCTTACGAAGAAGCAAAAATGGTGAAGCGCTATGACTCCCAGAACTGGATTAACAGGATAAACTCTTTAATAATAGAATCAACCATCAGGAATGATATCAGCTCATTATACCAGCTCGTAAACGAATTATACCCTTCTTATAACGACGTCCTCGGACTGAACAGGTTTGAAGAAGTAATAGCATCCGGGGACTTGCAGGACTTAAGGGCTTTCATAAAGAAATGTGATATAGACACCCGTGATTACAACAAGTACATAAACCTCTTAATAGACCTTTCAAATGTAAAAGACGCGGTCAAGCTATCCGATTTCATTGAAAGCTTTGCAAGCATCAACCCTGAAAAAATGTTCGTAGTATTCAAGGCCAACTCCCGTACTATTTCAAACCACACGCGTTTCATAAAGCAACTCATAAAGCACTTTGCAGCTAACAAGATACGAATCAACATTCAGAACAAGGACTTAAAAGAAGCGCCTTACATGATCGGCAGGGCTGGTGCGTACACCTTTAATGATGATGAATGGGTGTCTTACGAAGATGAATTCAAAGGCAGGACTATAGGGCTTTGCTGCTCCGAGACAAGCCTTTACATCGACGTTCACAGGTTCTTCCGCGAAAAGAAAAGCTTCTCCGAATTCAGGTCTTTCATATTAAAAGCGGCCAAGGCACTTCTAACCGCTTCCACTGCGCAGAGGAAGAAATCCGATGTATTCTTTAAAACCCTGAACGATTTAAACAAAGGATATCAGAACAGGTTTTTCGCTTACTCTCACAATTACATACGCCTTTGGAATTTCGATTTATCCCAGTTCCCCGGGTTGGACAAAGAAGAACACAAAAACTTTGAAGCACTCATAAAAAGCTGTGCTGAAGACATAAACGAGTTTTGCAAGTCAGAAGAAACAATTTTTAAGAGTTGCGGCATACCCATAAGGTTTGAAGTAGTTCTTTCCAGTGCTTTCAGGCGTTTCGACCCAGAGTTTTTGAGCCCGAGGAAGTACAAGAAAGTAACGGTTAAAGGAATACACGATTTTCAGGAGCCTGAATTATTAGAGTACCTTAGAAGAAGGGAGGAGTTGATAAGCGTGTTCAGGCAGAACGACCGTGTAAGGTTCTTCCGCGCCCCAAACTTTTCATACGAAGAAGTCATATCTGAGTTCAACTTTTTGCTTAATGGGTTTAACATTCCTTTGTTTTCATATGATTTCAAGCCAAGAATCGGCGAGTTAACCCTGGATAGCTTTATAGATGAGTAGGTGTAATAATGGATGTAAAAGATTCGGATGCGGCAAGGCTTTGGTGCAAGGCCATGGACGTTGTTTTGAAGAAGGGCTTTGAGTACAAGGATAACGAGGGCAGGATTTGCAAAGAAATACTTAACCTTAACGTAACCCTTGAAAACCCTGGTAGTTCAGGAGTTGAAAGCCCTATAACTATGATTAACGAGTCAAGGAAATGGGTTTACCCTTCTAAGGAAGAGCTTGTTAACATAATCTTTAAGGAAGTCCAGGCACCGGTTTATGATTATACGTATGGCGGCAGGATTTTTAACTTCGCAGAAGAATTCGACCAGTTGAACGATTACATAATTCCCTTGCTTAAAAAAGACCTTCAGTCCAGGAGGGCTACCCTTGTCATCTACGACCCTGTTTCTGATTCAAAGATTTCTAACAGGAACACTCCTGGTATTATTTACATTCAGTTCCGCGTTCGTCAGGGCAAGCTGTTAATGACGGCAGCTATAAGGAGTAATGACTTGTTCTTCGGCTGGCCTGCTAATATATTCCAGTTGTACAGCTTGCAAAAATTTGTTGCTGATAATTTAGGGAAAAGCGTTGGTGACATATCTGTTTTTGCTAATTCAGCCCATTTATTCCAGGATAATTTTAAGCACGCAGAAGAATTCATTGGCAAGGTGTTAGAATGAAGAAAAAGAAGGCTGTTAAGAAAAAGCCGGGGAAGCTGTCCAAGGACAAGGTGATTGAGGCTTTGCACGAGCAGCTCAGGAAGAAGGATGAGGAGATAAAAAGGTTGGAGGCTGAGAAAGAATTGCTTTTCAAGGTTTCTATTAAGAATGCGAAGAAGCGCCTTGAAGAAAAAAGTTCAGAGTAGCTCTTTTATTTTCCTGAAGTCTTCTTCCAGTGCATTTCTTAGCTGAGGCCTGTACAGGATCGCTGCCGGATGGTATAAAGGGATTACCTTGAATTTCAGCCCGTTTATCTCCTTGTCAACTGGTTTCCCATGCAAGTAAGTTATCCCCCCGATTTTTTTCATGCCTTCAACGTCGAAGCTTGCGAGGACGAATTTTGTTGCGTAATTCCCAAGCGTGCATACTATCTCAGGTTTTATTATCTTTATTTGTTCTACCAGGTAAGGCGTGTGCGCTTTTATTTCTTCGGGGTTCGGGTTCCTGTTGTTTGGCGGTCTGTATTTCAGTATGTTCGCTATGTATACATCTTCTATTGATAGCCCTATTGAGTTTAGCAGCTTGTCTAGTTGTTTTCCTGCTGCGCCCACGAAGGGTTGTCCTTCTAAGTCTTCATTCCTCCCAGGGGCTTCTCCGATGAACATTATTCGGGCTTCAGGGTTTCCTTTCCCGAATACTATGTTCGTGGCAGTTTCTTTTAATGGCAGTTTTTCCATTAGAATTTTTTCTTTCAGCTTTTCCAATAGTTTTTTCTTTTCCATTTCACTCCTTGTTTTCTTGGTTGTATTTAAGCATTTGTTATTTTTCAATCATTAGCTTTTCTGTGATTATGCTGAATCGCTCTGCCCTTCTCACTGCTGCTTGTGCTGATTGTTGTTCGGCGGTTTTTCCTAATTCGTATGTTGTTCTTGCTCTTTGTTCTTTTGCTTTCCTGAAGCTTCCAAGTATTTCCTTTGTCTTTTGCTTGGCTATGGTTTGTAGGCGCGCATCTGAATCTTTCATTGACTGCTTGAAGTCTTCCAAGTATTGTTGCTCTATCTTGTTGTCTTTCAAGTGGTAAAAATAGACTAATGCTTGGTATGTTAGCAAGTGGGTGTTTTCATTTATTTCTGTGATATCTACATTGTTATGCGCAAGAAGGCTTGTCGCGTTATAAAACATTGAATAGTAAGAAATATTTATGCACCAGTCTAAATATTCTTCTCTTTCCAGTAGCGTTCTTGCTAGGCGGAGGCTTGATTCTGCTTTTTTCTTGAAAAAATCTTTTTTGTTGTGTTTTGGCTTCGTAATTTTTCCTTCTTTTATGTGAAGTTCGAATTTCTTTTTTATTATTTCTTCTTCAGTCTGCATGCTTCCACCTTTTTATTATGCGGTAAAAATTTTCTGTTCCTATTAGCACTAAGTGGTTTTTTAGGAGTTCGTTAAGCACGTTTAATTGGTTTGGCTGGTTTAGCATTTCATAGCAGCTTTTTTCCTGGATTACTTGCAGGTCTGTTTCGCTTTTGAATGCGCTTAGTGATTCTTCTGCTTCCTTTGTGAATTCTTCTACGTTCTCACTGTCTGGTATGATTATGAGTATGTCTATGTCTTTGCCTTTTTTGTGGGTTGATGATCCGAATAGTATTGCTGTGAAGAACGAGTTTTTTATTGTGTTTAGCTTTTTTGCAATTATTCTTATTTCTTTGCTTTGCTCTTCTAGTCTTTTTTTTTCTCCTATTTCCAGGAGCGTGGTTTTCTTTAGTTTGGGTTCTATGAGGTTGTTTTGGTTCTTTGCAAGGTGTTCTTCTTTGATTAGTCTTTGTACTGCTATGTGTGTTGGTGCATAGTGTTTTTTGATGCTTTTTGACAGTTGGTGTATGCTCCATTTCTTGGTGAGGTCTTTGCTTATTTCTGCCATGATTTCTACATCCAAAATGTGTATAATGTTCATATTATAATATTATAATCTTTACATTATATAAATTTTTTGGTTTGAGAATTAGTTAAATGCAGTTTTTAATATTGTTATCCCTTCTTTATACGGAGATCTTTCTCTTTTCCTCGTAAAAATTCTTTTTTTGTGGATTTCCTTAAAATATTTTTCTGGTATGAATATGTATACCTCCTTATCATCCTTTAATTCCCGTAAAATACATGTTTTTCAGGGTTTGCTCTCAGAAAGAATTATATATTATTAACCATAATTCTGTGTACATGGAGAAATTCCACGCTTCCACCATGATTGTAGTCAGTATTACAATACTATTATTCGTAGGCCTTTTTTCTTATGCTTTCCTCTTCAACCCCGACGTCGGCTATACTATTACAGGCTTCGTCGTGGTTTCCCCGGACGTCCCTGTGGATGAAGAAGTCTTCGCAGCCTTGGAAGAACAAGGCGAGGCACGCGTTCTCATAGACTTGAAGCCTCCTGTCTCCGGCTCCGGGTTGGGAGCCCAAAGAGATGCGTCCCTTGCAACCAGCGCCGCTCACATCCGTTCACAGCAGGATAAAGTCCTTGAGAAAACGGAGAGGTTCCTGCCAAGGCACAAGTTCAGTTCTGTGAATGCCTTAAGCGGCACTGTAGACGAAGAGTCCCTGGAGGAGTTAAGGAAGAACCCTGACATTGAAAGGATTTACCTTGATCTCGAAGTGAATTCTTTCCTTGATGATAGTGTTCCCTTGGTGAATGGTACGCGTGCCTGGAACGTTTCTTTTAACAATTCATTCCTTGATGGTTCTGGCAGGTCTGTTTGTGTTATCGATACAGGAATTGATTACACCCATGAAGCCCTTGGTGGTTGTTCAGAGGAAGAGTTTCTTGCGGGGACTTGTTCGAAGGTTCTTGGCGGGTTTGACTTTGTTAACGACGATGATAACCCTTGGGATGATAACGGCCATGGAACCCATGTAGCTGGTATTGTTGCTGCTAATGGAAGTGTGAAAGGCGTTGCACCAGGGGCAAGGCTTGTCGCGGTTAAAGCTTTGAACAGTGAGGGGAGTGGATGGATTTCAGATGCTATGAAGGGCGTTGAGTGGTGCACTGAGCACCGGGATGAGTTTAATATTAGTGTTATCAGCATGAGTCTCGGCTCCAGTATTACTTATGGTTCTTTTTGTGATTCTAACTACCAGTCAGGTGCCTTGACTATTGATAACGCTGTATCCGCTGGTTTAAGCGTTGTTAGCGCTACGGGTAATTCTGGTAACGCTGAAAGAATTGCATTTCCTTCTTGTGCTGAGAGTTCTCTTCGTGTTGCTTCTTCAACGAAGAACGACGCTATCTCTTCCTTTTCGAATAGGGGGCCTGGTTTCCCCGATATCTTCCTGGCTCCTGGCTCTAATATTTATTC
>PWLK01000100.1 GCA_003560545.1 Candidatus Woesearchaeota archaeon
CCTTGCAAGAAAACGCTTAACCTTAGACTTATCCTCCCCGCGCCCAAGAAGCCTTCTTTCAAAACTCTTAACCTTCCTCCGCTCACCCCTAAAAAAAATCCTGAGCACCAAGATAGCAGCCGAGGAAATAATAAAAACAAGTATTAACTCAAGAAAAACGTTCCCGGGAAACGAGAAAAACGCGAAAACAACGATTAAAGCAAAAGCAAGAGAAGAACCAATAAGGCTTACCAAGGAATACAACGACTTAAATATCATAACTAACAAAACTAATCTTTGTTCTTTATCAATTTTGCGATAAAAAAACCTTCCGTGCCAGTCTTATGAGGCCAAAACCTCTTGGTAAGGCTCAGAGAGCCAACCAACTCCTTCCCGAAAACCCTTGTCAAGCCCTCATCACCCACTTCCAAGCCAGTATCCGCAAGGGACACCTCGAAGTTCTCAAGGAACCACTGAACGACCAATTCGTTCTCCTCAGGCTCCAAAGAACAAGTACTATACACAAGAACCCCTCCAGGCTTCAGGCACTTAAAAGCGGCTTTCAACAACTCCTTCTGCACCCTTGCCTTATCCTTAAAATCCTCTGCGGAGCGCTTCTTAAAAAAATCTTTTTCAACACAGAAATTACCACTGCAAGGAGCATCCAGCAAGACTTTATCAAAAGACAAGCCAAGATCAAACGCGAACCTGGAATCCTTCTTATAAGCCAAAACGTTCTTCACAGAAAGCCTCTCCAAGTTATTAGCCAGAGCATCAAGCCTCGCCCCATTGGAATCCAAAGCAACAATAACACCTTCATTACTCATCCACTGCGCTAACTGAGTTGTCTTCCCACCAGGGCTTGCAGCCATATCAAGAACTAACTCCCCCTGACCAGGATTCAGGACTTGCACGGGCAACTGGCTCGCCGCATCCTGCAAATAATAAAACCCTTGCAAGTACTCAGGCGTCGCCCCCAGAGAAAAAGAAGCATTATAATAATACCCGTGCCTTGCAAAACCGATTTTCTCCAGAGAAACACCTTTCTTTTCTAAGCGCTTCACAAGCTCTTCTTCCTTAATCTTAAGAGTGTTAACCCTAAGAGCGTCCCTGACAACAACTTCTCCTGGAACAAATTTCTCCCCGAGCAAAGAATACCTTTTAAGCAACTGCATAAATAGCCTAAACAAGACGTTGTTTAAAAACATTACCCAAAATTATTTAAATCATAAAATCGTGGGAGGAGACTATAACAATATTTTTGAGAGGTGCCTAAAAAATGAAGAAAACAATAATAATGGCAATAAGCCTCTTCTTGCTTGTAGGTCTCGCCGTAACCGCAACGGCGCAGGAAGACTTGACAGAGGAAGAGGAACGAGAAATCCGAGCCATGGACAACACCCATGGAGCAATGACAAGGCTTTTACAGCTTGAAAGAGCAATAAAGCTACAAGTAGAGCGAGGACTCGGAGTGATTGAGTTCATAGAAGAAAACTATGAAGACGCAGACACAAGCCAACTCGAAGAGCTATTGAACGACCTTGAAGACCTCGGAGAAATAGTGGCTGGCACAGAAATCGAAAACCAGGACTACGAAGAACTCGCAAGCGAATATGTCGCCCTGAGAAGAGAAGCAAACAGCTTAATCATAGAATTCAGGACGGGAGCCAACAATATCATCTCAGAAGAAAGAATTGCGGAAGCAAGGGAAAGAGCTGAACAGGCAAGAACGCAGGCTTCTGAAAGAGTGCAGGCATTGAGAGAAAGGATTAGTGAAGAAGTGAACACATATAACGCTGAAAGGCTAAGACAAACCCTTGAACACCTCGGAAAAACAAATGAAGAAGTACAAGAAAGAATACAAAACAGGGAAATAACGAGGGCTGAAGCGGAAAGCATTGTAAGGGAAACATTTGATGAGTACAGCTTAGAAGAAAGAAGAATCGCTGCACAACAACTAAGTGAAAGATTAATGGAAATGGCAGAGAGAAGAGCTGAAGCAGCAAGACAGGCAAGACAGGAATACCTGGACAGAATGGAAAGAATAAGGGCTGAAAGACAAGCCGCGCTTGAAGAAAGGGAAAGAAGTGCTGAACCATTAAGAGAAAGAATCGACCCTGGAAGGGTAAGGCCTGAAAGAACAGAGTTCGAAGTATGGTTTGAAGACGGAACGTTGTACTTTGAAGGCACTATACACAAGCCAACCCCTTGCCATGAGATAAGACATTCAACAACCACAACGAGAAGCATACCCCCACAGGTAAGGACTGACGTACGAGTATACATTGAAAACGCAGAAGAATGCCCTCAAGTCGTAACACCTGAAACAATAAGGGGAAGCGTTAACACAAGACAAAAGCCAAGCATGTACGTCGTGTACGTTAACAACGAAGGGCTTTTCAGGACTGGCGACATCCCTGACATGAGGAACGGAATAGATGACACGGAAAGACCTGATGATAGGCCAACCACGACGGATGGGGAAGACACGCAGGCCACCACAGGAATTGAGAGGTGAAAGAAATGAAAGCATACGTACTAGCAACAATCATAGCATTAGTCCTCGTAGCGGGATGCGCTCAGCCAGACCCGGAAGTGATAGATGACATTGATCCGGTGCCGGAAGAGCCTCCGGAAGCAGAAGTTGATGAAGCAATAGAAGGAGTCTCAGAGGACTTCATAGACGAGGACGACGTGGAGCTTGAGGAAATAATATAACTTATTTTTTATTCTTTTATTTCAAAAATTATTTTCTTTTCTTTTTCATTTAACGATACGAATCCAGGTTTTTCTTTGAGGTATTCCTTGATATCCTTCCACGATTTTTTCTCTGAACGCATCTTTCGGACGCTTTCAAAGATTTCTGAGAAGAAAGTGTAGTTCTCATAGATCAGCTCTGCAGCCCTCTGGTTTTCCGTGGAGGCTTTTTCGAATTTATTAAGGTTTTTCTCTTGCGCCTTGATTATCGCGGAAGCCTTGTCCTTTGCCCTCGAAGTCTCCTTGGTTTCACGAACCACTTTTTCCTCGAAGAACAACTCGTCAAGTCCTTCGCTGAAAGAACTAAAAGATTTCTCCGGCCTGGCAGATTCCATTCGCACAGGGTAAATCCTTCCCTTTGAAAGAAACGCTAATGGCTTCTCAGAAAAAATTTTCTTAACCTCCACGACAACCCTTTCCAGCACATCACTTTCAAGGTTCTTCGGAATAACATTTTTGTCAGCCTTGCTTCTCAAAGCTATTTCTTCTGCGTAAATCCCTCCGAAGCCGAGCTCTGTTGCAATGCACTTAACCAAAGGCTTTTCAGATGAGAGGAGAACTTCTCTGATTTCCGTTTCAGGCATGCTTTTCACGTCGGCTTGGCCGGCTGGGAAAGAATATTCTTTCTTCGGCAAAACACTCCTGTCTTTGAACCGCTCATTTTTCAAAGGGTTCATCACCATAAGATTTCCATCTTCCTTCCTGCAAAGAATTACATTGCCAGGCTTTAGCAATTCTATTATTAACACCAGGGAGCCGTACCTCCCGGTTTCCAGTTCGAAAACCAGGATTCTTTCAAATCCTTGCTGGTACGCAGCTCTTACGATTGCATTAGAAACATATTTTCGAAGGAAAGAACAATACCCTGGGGGCATCTTAGGACCTTGGTAGTCCTTTGAAGTAAAATGTGCTAACCCCGGAATTCTTACGCGCAAGTGTTTCTTTCCATTGGAAGTGTAAAACCTGAATACGAATTCATCATTACCCCATTGGTAGATTTTTTCAAGCTTTCCAGAGACCACGCTCTGAATCTCCTGGGATACGAAGTGCAATTCCAAAGCAGTCAATTCCTGTGCCATGATGAAAGGAAAAAGCAGTGTTTATTAAAATAATTTCCCCAAAAAAAACAATATTTAAATAGAAATCCCGCGAACAAAGGCATATGAAAGAGCACGACCTGATAAGTGAAACAACGTATTACTTACTCGTATGCTTCCTCGTCATATTCACCCTTGCAATAGCAATACTTCTAACCCCTCTTTTCATGCTTGGAGACCTGGTTGTTTCAGGCATAATAACAGGGATAGTAGGAATTTCCTTTGGCGCGTTCACAGCGAGCTTCATAAAAATGCTTGACAAGATAACACACCACCATCACGCAGGGATATGGATTATAGTCTCGCTCGGAGCAATCCTTAGCTTTACAGCGATATACTACTATACGGCGAGCGAGCGAGTAACCGAGATTCTTGGCTTCACACCACTGCCAAACCCTGTCTTCGTAGGAGCGTTGTTCGCAGCGAGCTTCTTGCTTCCATACCTGCTAATGTACATAGAAGAAAAGCAAGGAAAATGAAAGGAATGACGTTAAAGGAATGGACTAAGGCATATGTTAAGTATAAAGACATGGTTCCAAGGAAAGTTGAAACAATAAAAGAAACGGAAACAGGAATCATAGCAAAACAAAAAACAAGGGAAGAAACCAAGTATATCTGCATGGAAAGCATTGAAACACTCTTACCAGGAAAAGTGGATAAAGAAAGAGTGGTCTGCCTTAACACAAAGAAAAACCTTGACTGGCTCATAAAGAACTGGGAGCAGGTAAAAGACAAGGAAACAGTGTTCATATTCGTAAACCTTGACAAAGCGGAGAGCTGGGCGGTCAACCCACGCCTGCACAATAACATCACAGACAAGAAAAACCTGAAACAAGGCCTGAAATCGTTGTTCAATTCAATCACAGAAGTTTCCGGGTAGCATAAGAAAAACTATTTTAACACAAAAAGATTTCTAAGCATTTAAATGGGAGATGAAACAAGGATAAGCACGGGGACTGACGCGATAGACTGGCTATTGGAAGGAGGATATGAGAACGAAGTCCTCACAACGATTTACGGGCCTGCCGGCTCGGGAAAGACAAACATATGCCTTGCCTGCGTTGCGAGCAACTCTGACAAGAAAGTAATATACATAGACACTGAGGGAAGCTTCAGCGTAAGCAGGCTCAAGCAAATAACAGACGACCACAAAGAAGTGTTTGAAAACATAATAATACTAAGGCCTACAGATTTCAACGAGCAAAAAAAAGTTGTGGACAAGCTAAAAAGCCTTGTAACAAGCAAGATAGGGATTATAATAGTGGACAGCATAGCCATGCTCTACCGCTTAGAAGTCGGGAAAACCAAAGAAGTGCAAAAAGTTAACAAAGAATTAGGCGTGCAACTCGCAACACTAATACAAGTAGCCAGGAAGTACAAAGTGCCGGTTCTTATAACAAACCAGGTTTACGCGGACTTCGAGGATAAGAACAAGATAAACATGGTCGGAGGGGACATCCTGAGGTATGCTTCAAAGTGCCTTATAGAATTGCAAAGAAATAACGGGGAAAGAAAGGCTATACTTAGAAAGCATAGGTCTTTGCCGGAAGGAAAAGAAGTATCTTTTAAGATAACAGATACGGGCTTGGAAGAAATCTAAAACGGCCCAGGTGTTTCTATTAACTTGTTTTTCTCAGCGACATACATCGTTCTCTCACAAGCACCGCAGTTGTACAATAAAATGCCTTTGTCGCTTAACTCAATTGTTTCAAGCCCTGGCTTTCCGACTATGGTAGAGCCGCACGACCTGTCAGCGTACGCGACTCTCTCAGAGCTGAACTCTTTGCCATTCCTGAAAACCTTGTCGTACACTTGGAAGCCGTTGAGGGATACGTCGCGTATCCTCCCAATATCTGCCGGCCACATCTCCCTGAATTCCCTGAACCACTCCATTTTCCTGGGAGAGCCAACAAGTTTTCTCTCGTAACCCTTTATTATTTCGAACAAAGCGTCAAAACTAACATCTTCTTCGTTGTACAACAAGCCGCCTTGGGTTACAAACAAGAAATCGTTTTTATCCTTGAACAATTCCGCTAATTCCTCTGGCCTGACACGCGTGCCTTCTAATTCTTTGTAATCGTCAGACCACAACTTTTCTTCCAGGCTTTTAAGGAAACCTGAAGCGGAACGGTCAACATAGATTATGCCGGTGTTGTAATACTCGGAATAATCATTGGAAGGCACTAGCATGAAACAAGGATTAAAAAGCGTTTTTAATAAATATTTCTATTCTAACACATCTATTATTTGGTTTCAACGCCTTGAACTTACAGCAAAGCCTTATTCGTCGAAGAAGTCTTCGGCTTTGTATTTGAATTCTCCTTCTTTTATCAAGCCTTTCTTCTCAGCGTATTGCTTTGCCATGAGGTAAAATGCCAGGCCTAGGCTTTTCTTTCCTTTATTGTTGGCCGGAACCACTAAGTCTATGTTGTTGGCTTGGTTGTTCGTGTCGCTAAGTGCGATAACCGGAATTCCGACTTTCATAGCGTCTTTGATGGCGTTCCTGTCAGGCCATGCGTCGACAACTAATAATATTTTTGCTTCTATAAAGTTTTTAAGGCTTGGGTTTGTGAGGACGCCTGGCGGGTACCTTCCCTGGAAGTGTTTTGCGCCTATGGCTTCGGAGAACTTCCTGACTGCTTTCCAGCCGTTCTCCCTCCCGCAGACTACGAGGATGTCTTCTGGCTCGTAGTTGGAGAGCATGTTAGCTGCCATTTTCAGCCTTTCATCTATTTGTTGTATGTTTAAGACGCTTATCCTGTCAGGCCGTGTTTTGTAGATGAAGTTGGACATGTGCTTGGTCCTGAACTTCGTCCCGATGTGTATTCCTGATTTTAGGTATTCGTCGTTTGGCACTAGTAATGTTTCTTCGCTCATCTTATTTTTCCTCCTATAACCAACTCGAGTAGAATTGTTCCGCGAATTTCTTTTACCTCACGCGGCAATCCTGTCAGCTACGGCGCTGAAGGGTTGGTTCTGATGTTTGGGAGTGCTTGTTGGTTTAAAAATGTTTGGGGTTGTTATTTGTCTGCCGGAAAGGTTTCTATTACCCTGTGAATAGGGCCCATGCTTGTGAGTTCTGAGCTGTACAGCTTGAATTTGTCTACTTTGAACTTGAAGTATGGCTTTGTCACGCTGTTCATTTCGTGGAGCAAAGCTTTTTTCTCGTTTGGTTTCAGGAATTTGACTCTTGCAAAGGTGATGTGTGGCTTGAACTCTCTGTCTTCTTCGAAGTAGTTGCTTATCTCTCCTTGCAAGTAGAATAGTTCGTCTGAGTGTTTTAGGCCGAGCCATATGACTCTTATTCTTTTCTTGTCCGGGAAGAAGCCGAAGTCATCTGTTTCCAAGGTTATTTTTTTGAAACTTATTTTTTTCAGGGTTTCCACTATTTCTTTTACATCGCTTCTTTCTCCTAAGAACAACAATGTTAAGTGCATGTTTTCTTTGTTAACGTTGTTTATGCCTTTGTAACGGGAGAGCTTTGCGCCGATTTGGTACAAGAATTCTTTGACTTCTGCAGGGACTTCCACTGCGATGAACAGGCGCATATGATTATAAGACTTGTACATCCACATATATAAAGTCTTTGGATGAAAAGAAAAATGTAAAAAGAAAAAAAACTTTTTTTGTTGTTTGGTGAAAAGAGTTTATTTCTTTTCTTCTTCAGAAGATTCTTCTTCAGAAGGTTTTTCTTCGGGTTCCTCTGGAGCTTCTGCTTTTTCCTCTTCCTGAGGCTCTTCAGCAGGTTCCTCATCTGGTTCCTCTTCAGGCGCCTCCTCTTCTTTTGCCTCTTCTTCAGCAGGCTCTTCGTCTGCTTCAGGCTCTTCAGCGGTTTCTTCCTCTGGCGCTTCTGTTTCGTCTCCGAAGTCTTCTGAGTCCAGGTTTTCGTCTGGTTGCAGTTCTTCCTGAGGCTCTTCCTGTTGTTGTTCTTGTGCAGGCTCTTCTGCTGGTGCAGATCCTTCTCCGATTACGTCTGCGAATCCTACTTTTCTCAGGACTCGGCTTACTTTTACTTTTACGTTGTCGCCTGCTTTTACGTTAGGTACGAATAGTACGAAGCCGTCTTTTTTTGCTACGCCGTCGCCTTTTTCGCCTATCGCTTCTATCTTTACTTCCAGTTCATCCCCTACGTTTACGGGCGGGGATCTCCCGAACCTATTGTCGTTTCCAAATCTTCCTTGCATTGTCTTATTTCACCTTTCTATTTGCAGCCAACGTTGTTGGCTTAAACGTTTAAGGATTGCTTTTCTTTTAAAAAGTTTGTTTAAGCAAATTCGAAAAACAATTAATTACCATATAGAAAATAATTGTTTGAAAAAAAAGAAAAAAATAATCAGACATCAACCAAACCAGACTCCGTAACCATGAAAACACACTCAGAATCCGGCAGGTTCGGACTATCCACGAGCTTCGCAACACGACTGCCCTTCTTACCCTTCCTCAAATAAATACGGAAAGTACTATTATGCCCCACGATATGACCACCAATAGCCTCCGTAGGGTCGCCGAAGAACTGATCAGGCTTAACCATGACCTGGTTCGTAACATAAACACAAAGATTGTGCTTATCCGCCAACAACGCCAAAGTATGCATGTGCTTATTCAGCTTCTGCTGCCTCTCCGCCAAAGTACCCCTACCAACGAACTCAGCACGGAAATGCGCGGTCAAAGAATCAACAATAACAACCCTGACCTTCAAGCCCTGCTTAATCAACTCCTCAGACTTCTCAGCCAACAACATCTGATGATCAGAATTAAAAGCCCTCGCCACCTTAATATTAGCAAGAACCTTCTCCGGATCCAAATCCATACCCTTAGCAAACTGCGCAATCCTCTCCGGCCTAAAAGTATTCTCCGTATCAATATACACAGCTACCGCATCAGGATCATCAACCTGGCAACTAACCGCGAGCAAATGCCCAATCTGCGTCTTCCCACTCCCATACTCGCCGAAGCACTCCGTTATCGCCCCAGTTTCAAAGCCGCCACCAAGCATGCCATCAA
>PWLK01000085.1 GCA_003560545.1 Candidatus Woesearchaeota archaeon
CCATCCTTTTTTTTCTGTGAACCACAAAGGATTTGCGAAGTGGTGCAGAACCAGGAATAAGTCGATTTTGTTTTCTTTTAGGTATTGGAACATTTCCTGATATTTTTCTACTGCTTTTGTTTCAAGTTCGGAATACGGCGAGCTTTGGAGTTTGGACCAGTCCACAGAACACCTGTATGCGTTTACGCCCAGATCTTTTATTAATGAATAGTCTTCTTTCCAGTGTTTTAGGTGTTCAGCGTTTCTGTCAAGTACTGATCCGTCTTTGGCTTGTAGGCCTTTCCAGTCGTGTTCCCCGGATTCTTCTATTTGCAAAGAGGATGTTCCAACGCCAAACACAAAATCTTTTATCATCACTAATAAGAAACAACTTCTTTTTTTATGGTTTTCGCTTTCTTTAAAAACTGGAAGGGTTTACCTGGCTCTGCGGGCTTGTGGTCTAGTGGCTATGACGTCGCCTTCACATGGCGAAGGTCTCCGGTTCGAGTCCGGACAAGCCCATAATACCACTATAAAGTAATGAAAAAACGAAATATTTATATATTTTGTGCGTATCCTGGAAGACAAGATGAAAAGAAAAAATCCTTTTGATAATGGAATAATTTATTTTAACAATTTTTTAAGAGATCGCTCCATATTCTCCCCTTCATCTCCTTCATTACAAGGTATGGAGTATAAACGTGTATTAGAAAATGGGGGGATAGACGTTGCTTTCAATGAAGCACTATCATTATCAAGCGTTGTCATTAGAGGTAGGCCATTTACTTCTCTATTATACACTGGCGAATTTGGCGAACAAAAAAACATAATAACTGTTGATTCTCCTAATATCTTAAAGTCTTTTGAAGAAATATCTAATTATTTTTTGCAATCTGTGCAAGAAGAGAAAACAATTGACGACTTAATAAAACATCCTTCCTCGATGATCATAGAAGAGGGAAAGCCTTTGGAGGAGTCAGGCCATTTATTAGACAGGTTCCTTGGAAACGGGTATTTTTTCCTTTCTAACAAAGGATCTTCTAAAGAGCCTGCTTACAAGAATCCTGGGGTTATAGAATGCATTGTATATAAAGATGCAAGCATTTTGCCCGAAAAATCTGGTGATGGAGTGGTAAACAAGGTTGGGTATAGAGGTAGAAACTCTGAAATAATTACTAGTGGTTCAGATAAGGGGTTTTACGAATCGCTAAGCAAGCTAAATGATAAGTTGAAGCAATCACTATGAATTGCAAAAACTTATAATAACAAGATACTTTTCCTTAAAGCATGCAGCCCTGGATCAAAAAACATTCTCCAAAATCCCTCAAAGGAGTATTTGGGCATGAAAAAGAAAAGCAAAAGCTAAAGCAATTAATAGAGAAAAACACTAAGCCAATATTGCTCTACGGTGGTACCGGTAACGGGAAAACATCTTCTGTCCACGCTTTATCCAAAGAATTAGGCCTTGAACTCGTAGAGGTTAACGCTTCAGACACGAGGAACGCTGCCGCGATACAGGAAAGGATTGGAGGTGCTATAAACCAAGGCTCATTATTCGGGACAAGCAAGATCATACTGATAGATGAAGTTGAAGGCCTCTCAGGGACAAAAGACCGGGGGGGAATACCAGCCGTTGCAAAGCTAATCGCGAAAAGCACTTTCCCTGTTGTAATAATAGGGGTTGATGCTTACGAGCAGAAATTAAAAGAACTAAGAAAGAAATCAGAACTAGTGCATTTCAAGCCATTAGAATATGAAGAGATAACATCTTTGCTTAAAAAAATCTGTGAGGAAGAAAGCATTGAGGCAGAAGAAGACGCGTTAAGGCATATAGCGAGAGCAGCGGGAGGAGATGCTAGGGCTGCGATTAACGATTTGCAGTCCTCCGCGGCGGATACGAAGATAACACTTGAATCCGTGAAATGGACTGGCGAAAGAGATGTAACTGCTAAGATGCAGGATGCCTTGAAAATAGTTTTCAAGACAAAAAACCCTGGCACCGCGTTAAAGGCTTATGATGATGTCGATGAAGATATAGATAAAATATTCTTGTGGGTTGAAGAAAACCTTCCAAGGGAATACACAAAGCCAAAAGATCTTGCACGAGGGTTTGACAATTTATCCCTTGCCAATGTTTTCTTTGGAAGGATTAGGAAGTGGCAGTACTATCGGTTCTACGTTTACTGCTATGCTTTGCTCTCAGCAGGAATAGCTCTCTCCAAAGAAGAAAAATATTCTTCTCATGTTGAGTACAGGCCTACTACTAAGCTGTTGAAGATCTGGATGGCTAATCAGAAGAACGCTAAGAGGAAAGGCATCGCGCAGAAGATAGCTTTAGCAACTCATATGTCTTCTTACAGGGCTTTCCATGACGCTGTTCCTTTCATAGCTGTGTTGTCCAGGAAAAAAGAAAGCCAAGTCAGGGAGTTCTTTGATTTTAACACGGAAGAAATGGTTTGGCTTAAAAATTTAAGAAAATAAAAAAAAGTAAAGTGTTTTTATTGCAGGTTATCAGATGTGTATATAACTACGCTGTTCGTGTTCTTCGTTTTTGTGTCCATCGCTATAAGGTAGTTTATGTTGGCTCTTTCAGCGACGCTTATCAGGTCCTTGTCAATTACTCCGTCGAATACGACTGCGTAGATGCCGCTTGCTATGCTTTTAATAGTGCTCTGCAATTCAGTTATAGGTACTTTGCCGAGGATGCTTAGCTTGTTGTCTAATATGTATGCTCCCCTGGTCCCTATGAGGTCTTCAAGCATTGATGCAAACTTAGATTTTTCTTGTTGTGTTGCGTGCTTTACCTGCTGTCTTTGCTGCGTTCTTTGTTGCTGGTACTGAGGCTTTTGCTGAGGCCTTCTCTGGTCTCTTCGGTCATCTCTTTGCTGCGTTCTTTGTTGTCCGCCTCCGAACTCCATTTTTGCCTGTTCAGCTGTAATCCTTGCACGCAGGGCTTTATGGATTTCCTTTTTTGTAAGTTCTTCCACTTCCTTGCCGTCCGGTGCTTTTGTTACGTAGTCTATTTCGGCTGATGAAAGAAGTTCTTGCACTATTAGCTGTCCGCCTCTATCTCCGTCTACGAATACTGTAAGTGTTTTTTCCTTGCCGAGATCTATTACTGTTTGCGGGATGCTTGTACCGTTCATTCCTATCACGTTTTTAAACCCGTGCTTTAACAGGTTCAAGGCATCAGCTCTTCCTTCTACTACTATTACTTCGTCACTTTCGTCTACTGCTGGTCCTGCTGCTAGTTTTTCCCTGCCGTATTCTCTTATTTCCATCATCCTGACGGAGTATGCAACTTCATCGCTTAACTCTTGGGAGTCTGGCATGCTTGTTTCCATTAAGCTTTTGAGAAGTTCTTTCGCTCTTTCTATTACTGCTTGTCTTTTGCTTATGCGTACGTCTTCTATGTTTTTAACGGTTACTCTTGCGTTGCATGGGCCTATTCTTTGTATTATTTCTATTGCTGCGCCTACTATGCTTGTTTCTGCTTTGTCTAGGCTGCTCGGGATGATTATTTCCCCGTTTGTTTTTCCGCCTTTTGTGTCAAGGTTTACTTCTATCCTGCCTATTCTTCCTGATTTTTGGAGTTCTCTTAGTTCCAGGTCTGCTCCTAGGAGTCCTTCTGTTTGTCCGAATATTGCTCCTATTACGTCAGGCCTGTCTACCACTCCGTCTATCTGGATGTTTGCATGAACGATGTATTTTGCTGCTGCCTGCGCTATTTTTGCCATTGTAATTTCCTCCTATTTTTTTTCTTGCTGTCGTTAGTCTCATGCCTATAGCCACAAACTATTTCTAGAACAAATTGCTTTTAATTAGTGTGTTGTATTCGTCTCTGTATGTGTTCTTCGCTTTTCACGATGATTTTATGATTGTACATTTTCTTGTGATTTTGCTTGGATTGGTAACCACAACTTTGTTCTATTATTGAAGTATATTTGTGACTGTGAATTGTGGCCCGATACACTAACTCCCAAGCTCATTGCTCGGCTTTCGCCTTGAGCTCCATTGAGTACTCTCGTGTCGGGCTTGTGTGTAGTATTATGGTTTTCTATTTAAATTGTTTGGTTAAAAATTATTTTCTATATAGAAAATATTTTATTTCTCAATAAACTTCAATATAGCAAATAATTGTGTTTCAAAAAAACCAAAAAACCAAAAAGAAAACTCAATAATCACAACCACTAATGCCTGCTAAGGCATTCAAAGTCCTCATACCTCTGTACTTCTCCCCATCAATAACCCAAGTAGGAAAAGAACTAATCTCATACTCCCTGCACAACTCAGGCCTCGCATCATCCATATCAGGATCGCACTCCACCACATCGATAAACCTAATGTGATCGCCGAACATCTCAATCTGATCATCACAATAAGGACACCAATAAACCTTGAACAACTGAGCATCCAAGTCCCCCAAGCACCTTGCAAGATTCATCTTCCTAGCCTCATCAGTATCCTCAACTTCTCTCACAGGAACATTGTTACTATTCCTCGCAACACTAGCCGAAACAAGAGACTCATCCTCAGTATAAATCTCAATGATAGACTCCCTTCTGAGCTCAGCCACCAAGTCCTGGTACTCCCCAACAAGCTTTTCCTGAGCCATGAAAGCTGTTAAATCAGCTTCAATATCCTCAAATCCTAATTGATCTCCTTCAATATCAGAAACCTTGTACATAACATGGTATCCGAACTGAGTCCTCACATTCCTAATCTCCCCTGGCTCCATGTCAAACCCTGCTTCCAAGAACTCAGGAACCAAAGGATCCTGCAAGCTATAATTATACTCCCCGCACGTCTCCGCGCTCGCCACATCATCAGTGTACTCCCTGACCAAGTCACAGAAATTACCCTTATCATCATCTATCAAGCCCATAACCCTTTCAGCTTCTTCAAGAGCTTCCTCATCAGTCCTCCCCTCAACCCCTATAAGAATGTGCCTGACCTGCACACTATCAGGAATCCCGAATTGCTCTGGGAAAGCATCGTAATACGCCCTAACCTCCTCGCCTGTAGGCTCGCTTAACTCTTCCAACTCCTCCTCTACAAGCAAAGTAATCAAAAGCCTGTCCTTGTTAAAAGTGATAAAATCCTCGTATTCAACACCCATAAGCATAAGGTTTTCCATTAACTCATCCCTGGTAAGCTGATTCTCCAAGAGTAAGTCCTCCATATCCCGCTCCACTTCCTGCCTTGTCACGCTGAGACCTTGCTCTTCCGCGTACTGAGATAGAAGCCTTTCCTCAATCATCTGGTTCAAAGTTTCATCTCTCGTTATGTCTGGATCAACAGTATGCCTTAAAAAATTGTGCCTGCTCTCCAAATCAGCCATGTAAATAGGATCATTATTAACCATTGCGGCAAGCCTTTCAGCATCAGAAGGAAGCCCTGTGGAAAAGAAAAGATATGCCAGAACAGCTATGGCAACAATAACCAAAGATATCAAAGTAATAGGAATCCAGCTAACCTTCTTCTTTTTCGTCTTACTCTTAGATGTTTTCTTCACAGCTTTTTTCTTAGCAACTTTTTTCTTTGACGCACCCGCTTTTTTCTTAACAGTTTTCTTAGCTTTCTTCCCGGCAGGAGCTGCCTTTACAGCAGGCTTTTCTTCTGCCACTTCTTTCTTCACTTCTTCAACTGGCTCTTCCTTTTTTACAGGCTCATCATCAATAGAAACAGGCTCGTAGCCGTTGTTCAGGCCCACGGTTAATTCGTCAACATCCCTAAATCCTTCTTTATCCAAAAAGACCACCCTTTAATAATTATTTTTTGTTATTGTTCAGAGGAAACCACGGGTTTTTAAAATTATCGTAATACACATATGAAAAATAACCATTTTATGGTGGTAAAAAACGAAAGCTTTTTATATTCTGGCGTATAATAACTAAAATATGACAACAGAACTACTAGACCTGGACTCAATAGACTCCCTAACCCGCAGATTATTCAAAGAAAAAGGAAGCGTAAACCTCAAAGAGCTAGACATAGAAACATACAAAGTACCAGAAGAATACAAAATCACAATAATCCAACCAACAGAAAAAACATATGCAAGAGACATAAGGGCAAGACTCGAGCCAATACTACAAGAAGCAGAACTAAAAGGCTACCCAAGCAACATATTCACCGCAGTATACGAAGCCACGCTCAACGCATACCAACACGGCAACAAAAAAGACGACAAAAAAACATAACGCTAGCCCACAACATAACAGAAAAAGAAGCAAGCGTAATAGTAATAGACGACGGAGGAATGATAGACGCTGAATTCATACCCTTCATCGACAGGCACAGAAAAGGCGATTACAAGAAAAAATTCATCGACTTCTACAAATTCACAAACAAAGAAAAACCAGCAACAAACAACGGCACAGGAACAAGCTTCATGCACACATACATGGACAAAATAGAATACTACAAGTCAGAAGGAAGAGGCCTTGCAGTAGTCCTAACAAAAAATAAGCAATAAAAAACGCAAAACTATAAAAGGACTGCCTGACAAATCCTGGTACATGAACGACATAATAATCGGCAGGGACGCAGCTGACAGGGAAAAATACGGGGACAAAGGAATAATATACCTCGGAAAACACTATATTAAGATGGGAAGGACAACCTCCCTGTCAAACAAAGTATTCTTAGACGTAACAAAAAGCCACGTCGTATTCGTATGCGGCAAACGCGGTGGCGGGAAAAGTTACACTCTTGGGGTGATAGCTGAAGGAGTGGCAGACCTCCCCCCAGAGGTAAAACAGAACATATCCGTAATACTCCTTGACACAATGGGTGTTTTCTGGACTATGAAATACGGGAACAAGCAAGACAGGGACTTATTAGAAGAATGGAACTTAGACGGAAAACCATTAGATGTAAAAATCTTCACACCTACAGGGTACCACGATGACTACAAAGACAAAGGCATCCCAACAGATTATCCTTTCAGCATAAAGCCAAGCGAGCTAAGCGGTAGTGACTGGAACACTACTTTCAGCGTGAGCAGGGACGACCCGGTAGGAGTGCTAATAGAAAGGACGATACACGAACTCCAGGAAAAAGGAAAAGACTACTCTCTTAAAGATATAATAAAAAAGCTTGACGAAGACAAAGAAACAGACAAGAACACAATATCTGCTGCGAAGAACAGGTTTATTAACGCGGACAACTGGGGGTTGTTCAGCGAGAAAGGAACAAGCATAGATGCCCTGGCAATGCCAGGCCAAGTAACAGTGCTGGATGTTTCGTGCTACGCCACCATGCCAGGCTCGTGGAACATCAAGAACTTAGTCGTAGGCCTTGTTTCCCAGAAATTGTTCATTCAGAGAATGATTGCAAGAAAAGAAGAAGAATACCTTGAAGTTCACAAGTCAGAAAATCCTTACAGTGATGAAGATATTAAGAAACAAGAATTCCCTTTGGTATGGCTTGTCATAGATGAAGCACACGAATTCATACCTTTCGAAGGAGATACTCTTGCCAGCGACCCGCTAATAACCGTGCTCAGGGAAGGAAGGCAGCCTGGTATCTCGTTAATTCTCGCAACACAGCAGCCAGGCAAGATTCATACTGATGTAATGACGCAGTCCGATACGGTTATAGCGCACAGGATTACAGCGAAGATGGATACTGAAGCCCTTGGAACTTTAATGCAGAGTTATATGAGGAAAGGGCTTGTTTCAGAGCTTGACGCACTGCCCAGGGAGAAAGGCGCCGCGATAATATTCGATGACACTAATGAAAGAATGTATCCTATGCGTGTAAGACCAAGGTTTACATGGCACGGAGGAGGCGCTCCTTCCGCTATTCATGACAAGAAAAAGTCATAATGGTACTGGCTGCCACACGCCGTTTTTCTTCTTTGCTAATTTTACATGTCTGGATTTGTATTCTTTGAACATAACGCTTTCAAAAGCTTCTACGCATATTATGCCTTCGTATTCTCTTGCAAATGTAAGGTGAGGCGTATAGTTTTCTCCTCCGATTCTTTCATACATTTCGTTAAACAAGGCTTTGTCTTTGTCAAGGCACGCCGTGTTTTTCACGACTTCTTCGTGCATATGTCTTAATCCTCCTTCAAGGTCGTCTGCTGTTAATCCCAAAGACCCCTTCCCGTAAGGGTTTATGCTGTAGAATTCATAAGGAGAAGGTATGTGCTCTATGCTGTTTAGTCTTCTGACTAATTCTCTTTCCCTTGTTTCTTTTATCGAGAATCCCCATAACGTGATGTGGTGGCCGCTGCCTGGTGTTGTGAAAGAATATTCGTCTGAAAGCCTTTCAAGGCTTTTCCTTACTTTGTCTGGTGGTTCTATGTATGCCAGGTACCGCATAACCTGTGGGTATTGGGTTTGTTCTTAAATTATTTTTTCTTTTTCTTGTGTATTGCGAGTTCTTCCATGTGTTCTGGTATGGGCATGGCGCGGTTCATGCTTACAAAGCTTGCGATGAAGAGTATTAGGAAGAACACCATGAATGTGAATCCCCATGGCTCTGAGTAGTCCATGATGAACCATATGGATACGAAGAACCCTATTATGCTTGTGGCCATGAATCCTGAGCTTAATGGGACGCCTATGTCTTTTTTTCCTTTCAAGGGCTACACCTCTTTCCTTGTTCTTGGTGCTTTCTTTTTATAAATTTATTCTTTGTGTTGGCTCTGTCCCGAATCATTGTTGCTGCCTTGAAACAAGCCAGGAGAGCAAGCGATTCATGCAGCTTGCTTGACGATGAACCTGCGCCAGGCAGGACGCAGTGGTGTTTTCGCAGCAATAAA
>PWLK01000097.1 GCA_003560545.1 Candidatus Woesearchaeota archaeon
AGTACACGGATACACAATGTTTCTGGTGGAGGAAAGCTGACTGCGTTCAAGCCTTCAAAGAAGGAAATTGAGATAGCTGAAGAAGTATCTAACAGACTCAAAGGGTACGGCGTGTTTTTCTCAGGGCTTGATCTGATAAATGATAAGCTTGTTGAAGCAAATACGGCTATGCCTGGCGGCATTGATACTATGACTCCTTACAGGTTTAAATCTCTTGATGATATGTATAAGGCATTTGTTGCTGAGACAAGGAATATACTTGGTTCTTACAAATAGATTTTTATATTATTGGTATACCTCGCGGGGTTTATGGATGTTCAGGAGTTCAAGAAAAGAATTTTGGAGCTTGATAAGGATTTCACAGATTTTGTTGTTGGGGAGATGATTAACGAGCCTTATGTATACATCGTTCCTGTTAATAAGTTTGAGGAGGAAAAGCGTTTTTTCCATGCTTTATCCAAGGGGCTCAAGTATGAGCCTTCTTTTAAGTATGAGAATAGGCGTGTGAAGCGAACTTTGAAAAGGCTTGAATGGTTCAAGAATAAATTTTCTGAGTTGGAGTACCCTGAAGAGATTATATATCTTAAGGAGATATATGAGAGGAAGATTAATGAGCTAATGGTTTTCGCTGAAATTACCGGAAGCGCGGGCGAGGAGAAGTTTTATGCCTTGTCTCTTAAGGCTTATGGAAAGCCAGGATTTTTTCTTTCATCATTGGCGACTTTCACAGTTTTTGTTTCCGGGGTCGCTGATTCTTTTAAGGTGTTGAAAAGCAAGACTTACGTGTCCAAGCAAGACATTATCAGGAGGTTTAATTTATTTTGCAGAAAGCACAGGTTTGAGGGGTGGGAATTGGAGTTTAGCAAGAAAATTTTGTCTGTTGCTTTTGTATTGCCTTCTCAGAAAAAGGTTATTATTAATGAGTCCATGAAGTTTACTGCTGCTGAAATACAGATGTTGTTCAGGCATGAATTAGGAGTTCATGGTTCTAGGCATGTTAATGGGAAGAACATCCTGGGAGTGTTTTCTTTTGGCCTCGCAGACTATGATGAACTCGAAGAGGGGCTGGCTACATTTGAGGAGTTCGGGTTTTACAATCCGTTAAATGTCCTGTTCATGCCTGCGCTGAAGGCCGTTGCTGTCAGGAGTGCTATTAATAATGGTTTTTACGGGACTTTTCAGAGGATTCATGCGTTGACAGGGAACGTCGAGCTTTCTTTTAGCATGGCTATGAGAACTAAGCGAGGAACTTATATGAACAAAGGAGCATATACTAAGGATTATTTGTATTTTTCTGGTTTTCTCAAAGTGTTGTGGTATTTCCTTAAGGGTTTTGGTCGTTCCTCGAGGATCGACGAGCTTTTCATTGGAAAGATTGGTTTTAGGGATATTCCAAGGATGGATGAGCTGAAAAGAATAAAAGATTTTTTCTCAGATAAAACTACTATAACAAGGCACTAGTATACAAAAAGCTATACAAAGCGAAACATTTATATATTAGTTGTGCCTTATAGTAGGATTATGGTAATATTATTCGACCAATACAACCTACCAGAAAACATATTCGAAATCATATTTTCCACGAAACAACAAGTCATCGTGGCAAACCTACTAATGGAAGAAATGAAACTAAACAACGGCGAACTAGGAAAAACCGAAATGAGCCTATTCGCAACAGCACTACACGAAGGAACCGCAATAGAAACAAAAGAACAAAGCCCAATAAAAAAGAAACAAGCAACAATATCATACAACAAAAGACAATTTTACGACAGAATACTAACACCAATGAAAACAATGGGCATAATAGACTACGACATGTACAAAAAAACATACAAACTCAGCGAAAAATTCAACAAAAACATGATGAGAATCGGCCTAATGTGGCTACAAGAACTAAGAAGGCCACCAAAAGCATTCACAATAAAAAGACCAGAAAAAAAATAACACTCACAAAAGAAAAGAAAGCTCCCAGGCCGTTTTCTCTAACCACCCTCCCCCTGAAAAACACTGGGAGCTTTTCTTTTTCTTCTTCCAAATTCTACAACCACCTACCAAACACCCATAACTAGACGCAGCAAAAACACTTAATCAGAAAAACGCGAAAAACCCGGACAACAAACCCATGAAAAAGAAATAAAACCCAAGGGAAGCAGCAATAAAAAAAGGCATGTACTTCAAACCCCCCTTAATATCCCCCTTCTGAATAATAGACATAATCATAGAAGAAAACATAGCAATAATCGCAATAGCAAGCACACTAAACGCCCTGAACTCATCCTCCTCAACATTAATCTCCTCAATCTGGAAAGGAATATTAGTAGCAGCCTGATCAATAGCAGGAGCCACCTGAGCCGAAACACTAATCAAAATAGAAAGCAAATTAAAAGCCAAAGCAAACAACAACGGACTAATCACAACAACAATAGCAGTGATAAAAATAGTAAACAACAAAGTATTAGCCACCATCTCATCCTTAATCATCTTAGTCTTACGAAGATTCTCAATAATCTGATCGAGAACATCAGCCACCTCACCCCCACTATCAAACTGACCTATCAAAATATCCATGGTACGCTTCATAGTAGGAGAATCATACTTCAACGCAAGCTCACGAAGAGCATCCTTCAAATCCGAACCAGTCATAACCTTCTTAGAAACCAACCCCATCTCCTCAGACAAAATCCCGAACTCAGGCTTAATACTCGCCCACAAAGCCTTCTCAAAAGACAAACCACCACGAAGATTAGTAGAAACCAGTATAAGGTAATCCTGCAAATAATTCTCCATAACCTTAACACGATTATAAATCTTCATATTCAAATAAAAATAAATCCCTGCAATAATCACCGAAGACAACAAGAAACTAGAAAAGAACCAGAAAAGGAAAACATAGAAACCCACAAGCAAAGGATGAAAATGAGCGACCAAACTATAAAAATCAGTCACAAAATAAAGAACAGCAGTAATAGCTATAGCAACATAAAACAAAATACCGAAAAACCTGTAAGGCACATAATCAATACCAGCCTTAGCAAGATATATCCTTAAACCAGGCCTGAACCTCTTAGGCACAAACGCCTTACCAACATCCGCCAAAAAACCTCTTTTCTCCATTTTCAAATATTAATATTAGGCCTGATAGACTTATAAACCACCAGGAAAATGCTCTGCAAAATAATAAGGAAAAGCAAAATAACCATGAAAAAAGTCATATTAACCTCAATACCAGCAAGAGTAGCAACCACTGTAAAAATAGTCAAGCCCAAACTAGGAACAACCACGGCCAGAAGCATGTAAAACAAAGTAACGCTGTTAAGCTTCTTACCATACCTGTTAATCTCAATCAACTGCTCATCCGCAATATCATTAAGCGTAGCCTCCAAGAACTCCGTTACATCAATACCAATACTTAAAGCATTGCTAATCTGAAATAAAATCTTCCTGAACTTAGGCGAAGGGCTGTTCTCAGACTCATCCGACAACGCCTTCTCCAAAGGCTTACCAAGCTCAATATCCTTAACAATCTCCTTAAAATAATTGCTGGCAACCCCATAACTCTTAGAAGCATCTGACAAAGCACTCACCAAAGGCCGCCCTGAATTAAGCTTCACAAGCAAATACCTCCCTGCAAACAAAACATCCTTATCAATCTCCTTCTGCTTCTTAATCACAGCAGCCTTAGATTTTATCATGTTAAACTGGAACAACAAATAAGCCAAACCAACAAATATAAGGGGAAGAAGCGCAACAGGGCCTCCAATACTATCAAAATAGAAGAACAAAAGAATTATAAGGCCTAAAGCCATAAAAAAAGCAGTCTTCAAAGCATCCCTTATAAACTCCTCAGGCCTCTTTTTTATCCTGGCCATTCTCAACTCTTTCTTAAGACCCGGATACTGTGATGCTAATGCTGAAGCTAAACTCATTTATAACAACCCTCTACTTAATCTTCAATGTCCCCATGTAATACCTTGCCATTATCTTCCCAATATCATTTATATCATACAAATTATTATTTATCATCCACCTAAGAATATCCTCTTTATGCTTCAAATCCTGCTCTATCTGCTGCCTAGTCATACCCGTATAAAGAGATATAAGCCTCAAAACATTCTCTGACTCAGAAACCTTATCCCAACTATCCTTAAGGGCATTAAGCTGCAAGAGTACTTTCGCCTCACCCTTAGAATTAATCTCCGCAATCTGCAAAGTCCTCCTCTTACCAGTACGCCTATTCCTATTCTGCACTAAAACCATAGCAAGAGATGAAAGCATCTGCTTTGGAATCTCAATAGGAGGATTTGTAAGCCTAGTAACAGTTTCTTCAGCCGTGTTAGCGTGGATTGTAGCATAAACGCTGTGCCCGGTATGCATCGCTTCCATCAAAACCTGTGCCTCCTGCTTACGCCTGATCTCACCCACTACGATACGGTCAGGCCTCATCCTAAGGCTGTTCACAAGCAAGTCAAGCATGGTCACCCCACCCTTCCCTTCAGGGTTAGGAAGCCTTGTCTCCGTAGGAACCCAGTGAAGATTGCCAGGAAGCATTAATTCCCTTGTATCCTCAATACTTATAATCCTCTGATTCGGAGGAAAGAAGTTGCTTACAACGTTAAGCATAGATGTTTTACCGGAACCTGTTCCTCCTGCTATCATAATAGACAACTCGTTCTGAATGCCAAGCCAGATAAGGGCAGCAGCGTAATAAGAAATTGTTCCTTCCTTGATAAACTTAGTAATAGTCCACGGGTCTTCAGCGAACTTCCTAATCGTAATCGTGTTACCCTTGCTGGAAATAGGAGCAAGCGTGGCATTAACCCTGTCCCCGTTCTGCAAGTGAGCATCCATAAGAGGATTAAGAACAGTTATTTCCTTGTTAACCGCGCGCCCAATCATCGTAGCATAATGCCTTATTCTGGCCTCAGTGTGCATCCTGATGTTTGTTTCAAGCCAGCCAAACCTCTTATGGTACACCCATACGGGCTCGGTGTGGTTGTTTATAACAATCTCTTCCAACGCCTTGTCCTTTAGCAATATTTCTATTTTTCCAAGCCCAAGATTTTCCTCGAGCAAGTAGTTAATAAGAGTGCTCTTAGTTGTTTCATCTGACTGCGGAAAATACTTATTTATAAGCTTTGTAATGCTCGTGGTAAACCTTTTCTTTAAGTCACCAACCTCTTCCTCCCTGCTCTGCTCAATATCAGTTAAGTCAAGCTTTGAAACGAATTCCTCTCTGATCTTTTCAAGTATAAGCTTGGTGGTCTCAGATAGGTTAGTGATAGAAACAAGGTATAATGGAACTGGCTTGTCCTCACTAGAAATGATTTCTATGTCAATGTTTATGCCGTGCGCATTAATCGTGTACTTGTCCAGAAGCCTTCTTTTCTTTACTTCTTCCATTAACCTCAACCTCTTTTTTTGTTAAAACCTACTCTTGCTGTGAGTGCTCCCACCTTCTTTTTGCAAGCTCAACTTTCTGGCTTATCGCGCTCACCTTGGACTCGAATAAAGCCCTTACGTGCTTCTGGTCCTCAGGTATATTGCTTGCCAGGTGCTTCAACTCTATAATTTTCTCTTTTGCACCTGCAAAGTCTTTCCCTTTGACATCCTCTCTGATGCCTTTTATAATATTGTTTATAGTGCTAGGATTTAAATATTTCTTTTTATTAACATCATCATGGGATTCAGCGCTTGCAGAAGCAGCACTTCCAGACTTCTTCTGCTGGATTTCTTTCTTAAGCTTTTTTATCTGGATGTAATACGAGAGCAAATCGTTGTACGCCTCTTTTTTCTCGTCTATAAACCTTGAAGGGAACTGATGGAACAGGCTTCTCAAAGACTTGTAAGAGTTCACAGATGCTGCTAAATCCTTTTTTCTTATGTTTATGAACAATTCATGCATAACACGGTTCATCTTGTTCTTTATTTCTTCTTTGGATTCATACTCTTTTTCTTTTTCCTCGAAAGCCTTTCTCTCCCTGGATCTTTTCCTTTCCTCAAAAATGTTTATCTTTAAAGGCTTCGCATTATGGATTCCTGACTCTTCTATTTTTTTCAGCACGCCTTCAAGCTCATCAAACCCTTTGCCTTTATACTCTTCCAGTAATTGTATTGCCTCGACAAACCTGTTATAAGCAATGTCCTTGTAAGGATCGCTATCTTTAATCTTGTTGTAATCATCAGCAGCCCTCTCAATTACATCAAGGGCTTTACTTACATTTTCTTCGAGCAACGCGCTTTTTACATCGTCATAATATGCTTCCGAAGCAGAAACTTCTCCCTCTGAAACTCCTTTCTTCCTATCCAAGAATTCCAAGATGTCCATTTCAATGAACTTGTCAAGCCCAGGACTCGTCGCCACTACTCTACCTCCCCCACTTTTTTCTTGTACTCATCCCACAACGAATCAATATCTGCAAAACCCCTTCGCCTTGCCTCATCATAAAAAAAGTCTTTTTTCCTTTCAAGAACCTCCATGACATGGCTCTTCCAGAGATAAGCAGTCTTTTCAGGGACTTTCTTATCAGCCTTATACTTGAACTCTTTCTTGTATTCATCAAGCTTCTTAGGATGCTTAGTCTTTTTAGTCTTAAGAAGAAAAATGTAAGGCTTTGTAAGGCTGTACTCAACACCCAATACCTTTTCCTCAACAAGGAAGTCAACCCAACTTTGAATCACGCTTTCCTCAACACCAAGATCCCTGGCAACTTTTTTCAAATCCGACTTCCCATGTTCCTTAAGATACTCCATGAGCTTGTCAACATCAGTCTCCAAGTTCTGAATCCTTTGCTCAGCCAAAATCTCCCTCCTTTTTCAAATACCATGAACAACTCTTCCGACCCTATTTAAACTTTTCCCTGTCAAGGACAGGAAAAGCCCTCCTGTATGGCGTCGCTTGTTATGTTAACAACGTCGAGCAGGCTCTCCGGTACCACTGCTTCATGAATTTTTTCATTCTCATGAGGATCATCAAAGTATATCCTTGCATAAGGGCCTAAATGGCAATCATTACCCCTCCAAAGTATGAAATCCAAGTGACTTAAATCATCACTAACCGAACCAATATCATCGGGGGACACCAAGGAAGTTATACCATAACTCCTTTCAGCACCCATATTATTGTTAAGACGGTCTAAGAAGCTAGGAGCCCCGTTAAATGCAAAGTAATGCCTTTGCTCTGTGAGCCTGTTCAAAGTAGCAGGAGGCCCCTGAACAAACCTTGTCAGAGACTCATTAACAGATATATTATTAGGAGAAATATCACCTGCAACAACAGGATAAACATCAACCTCGTAATTAGGATCCCTCAACCCGTAAATCGGAAAGTTATACCTCACACTCCTTTCAGAGTTCCACTCAGCGTAACGATCATCCACGCCCAAACTGAACTCAGCCTCTAAACGAATATGCCAAGGACCAGTGGAATCACTCTGGCTTATAGACACGTTATTAACAGTAATATTAAACTCCACGTCAAGCTCATCCAGCATAAAGCTTTCTATACCCTGCAAACGAGAATTAATATCAGCATCCTCGCAACTGCCCCCGTTGAACTCGCCTGACAAAACACAACTCCTAAACTCAGCGTTAAAATCACCCAGGAACGAATCAGTGCTTATCATGTGATCCGTAAGATTTACAAAAGCCGCCCTGCTAGAAGACACCAAAGCATTCACCACGTAATTATCAGCCTGAAAAACGTGGTGGTTAGTAAGAGAAACTCTTAAACGAACCTTATCCACATCAGCATCAGCAGGAGGCTCCATAGAAGAAAAGAAAACAATCAACACAATAGAAGAAATCAACACTGAAAGCACAGTAAATATCGCCCCCCTCCTATACAGCTTCCTAGCAAACAACGATTTCAAATCCATATGCTTATCCTCGTAACATTAGGACCCTGAACCAATCCATCCTTATCAATAAAATACGTCAGCAAAACACTGGAAATATTAACCGAAGCATCAAAATTCTCGCTGCTATACACCACGGTATCATCTAAAGAATACTGAACACCGAAATGACCGGGAACCACCCTTGAAGTAACATTAGAAACAAAACTCTCCGCTTTACCCTCCTGACCTGTGTTAACAAGGTATGCAACCTGCTCGTAAACAGCCAAATCAGGCTTCGCACTCCTCGCATCCGTATACACATCCCTTTGAACGGTAACAAAAGTCTCCATCTTCGTATTAGCAACATAATCATTATAATTATTAAGAACAACAGTGATATCCTCAGTAACCTGCTCTGAAAAGAAAAAAGAAAGCACAACAACAACAGTAAACGCAAACATCAACGCGGCAAGCATTGTATCAATCGTAAAAAACAACGCCCCCTTCTTCTCACCTCTCCACAAACCCAATTTCCATCCCTCAAAACCCCTTCAAAAAAAAACAGGAAGAACCATTACCTATCATAAACAATAATCTTCAAAGTCACAGGCTGCCCATCAAGATCCCTTCTGAAATTCCTAGTAATAAGATTCCTAATGTCCTCACCTTCCAACTCGAATTTTGGCATAAACCTTGAAACAAGGCCCTGAGTACAACACTGAATACCATCCACATAATCAGGATTAGTAACATTAGGACCTAAAGGCAGGAACGTATCAGGAGAAGGAGAAAGACCATCGCACATCTCCGCAATCTCCTCAGGAGAATAAGACGTACCATCATACACTACATCCTCAGGATACTCGCAACCACCCTGACCCTGGCATATCGCACTGCAAACCTCA
>PWLK01000003.1 GCA_003560545.1 Candidatus Woesearchaeota archaeon
ACGCGCAAAAGGACCAGGCCGAGAGCTCCGTCCTCTTCGAGCTGATCGCCCGGCGCTACGAGCATCGCAGCCTCGCCATCGCCGCCAACCAACCATTCAGCGCCTGGGAACGCGTCTTCCCCGACAAGGCCATCACCATCGCGGCCATCGACCGCCTCGTCCATCACGCCACCATCCTCGAGATGAACACCGAAAGCTACCGGCGTCGCGCCGCCGTCCGCCGCAAGGCCGATGAACCAGCAACACCGCCGACGACAACCACCGACAGCCTCGCCGACAACCACGAAGGAAACGACTGAACCAAACCGAACCGCAGCGACCTCACCACCGGCCAACTTGGTTGTCGGCGCCGGTCAACAAGGTTGACGCTCTACACGCTCCGTTGGGCGATAGCCAAGCCCCATTCCCGCAAGGACGAAGTCCGGCTGATCTTCAACAGCAGCACGTTGGCGGCCTCGTAGAGCGGGGTCCGGACGGTTCCGTCGCCCTGTTTGGTGATGCGGCCGGAGCGGTCCACTTCGCCCGAGGCGTAGCGTCGGGGCGTGAGGCCGAAGTAGGCGCCGACATCCCGGGAGCGGGCGAAGCGGGCTGCGTCGTCGATTCCGGCCCAGACGGCGAGCGCGGTGATTGGGCCGACACCGGGCACGGTCATGAACCGCCGTCACACGGGTGTCGTCCTTCCTCACCGACGGCCGCGTCGAGATCGACTCCAACGCCAACCACAAAACACTCGACCGAGCCGCCTGACCGTTGAAGCAGTCACCCTCCGATAAAGCCGGGGCGGTTCAGGGGCCGCATCGCCTCGCTGATCGTAACCGCCAAAATGAACGGCATCGACCCCTTCGCCTACGTCGAGGCCACCCTCGAAGCCCTCGCCAACGGCCACCCCCAAAACCGCCTCGACGACCTCATGCCCTGGGCCTTCAAGCCAGCGTCAAGCTGAGCCGGCCACGGGGTAGCCGCATCGCTTACCAATCATCGACCAGACGATCAGGTCAGCAAGGTGGGACAGGCCGGACGCTCACGTGGCCCCCTTCGACTCAGAAATATCAACGCTTTACGGTGCCGATCAGCGTCGAAACCCTCGCCGATTCACACGTACCCCTTACCGTCCGCCATGTGCGGACAGCGAACATAGCGCACTCGATCAATTTAATGCCACCGGTATTGTGAAGACACTGGTTTGACGAATGTGCCGCCGTCCGTAATGGCCAAAGCCGCGCCACGCCCGCGAAATTGCTGGGGCGCTCTGAAAAGGCGCAATAGCATCGACGCAGTCTTCTCGTACCGCCAAGAGGCACCCAGCGCCATACATTCCCGTGTCAGGGCTCTTCGCGCGTAACCCGCCATCGCGCCAGAACAAGCTTCGCGCGACGGGAATTCCGTGTTCATCCAGCGTGGTGAACACATCGTCTGCGGCCGGGTGCCAACCGAGGCGGGCCGTGACGCGCGGGCATAACATGAGCCGCAATCGATGCGATCGGCCAGCATAGACATATTGGGGCCTCGCGACAGCCCAGGCCGCGCCTGACTCGTAGAGCGGAATCAAGGTGTCGGCGGTCATAACGCGCGGCAGCTTCAAGAGCTGCTCTTCGAGCCCCTCGTCAGCATCGCCTGTGTCTGGCCCCCAATATTGCTCGACCGTCCATTCGTCGGCGAAGTGCCTGCGCCTGAAAGACGCCGTCGCTGCCAAGACGACGTAGCCCGAAAGCTGTGGCGCGGGGAGGTCGCCCGCAACGCCCTGACGCCACGCATCTTGCTCGTGGGTGTGGTGCGGAGAAGGCATGTCCGGCGTCGCAACGCCCGCTGGCCGCGGTGAGGGTGCGATGGGACTGATGAGCGGCGTTTGAGCGCCACACTCGAAACTGATCGCGGTGGCGCTCTCAGCATCAAGTTTGCCAGCGGCACGGAGTTCGCCGATCGCCTCGCGCATCGCGCGAAACGCAATCTCGACACCTAGCTTTCGGTAGGACAGTCGGAGCTCAAGGCAGCCAAGCCGGGCAAGCTGCGCAGTTTGAGCGTCGGGCCCAAAGGCATCTTTTCCGCCAGCACGATCCATGAGTGAAGCCGTTCGCCGCCGCAGCGCGGCCAGCTCAACGCCACCGTCCTGGCTCGCTATGAGCATCGGTCTCTCAAGCGGCCATGTCCACGCCAGCGGATCGTTGGTCCAAAGCCCAGCGGATGATTCCGACGCGCCCGATGGGGGCTCAAACTTTCGGTCGGCCGGAATCGCCGGAAAGTGGAGCTTGTACAGTGTGGGCAGCGGCGCGCTCTTGTCCGTGAAGGGAACGGACAGTGCGTCGGCCAAGCGCCCGGCGATATCGCGGATGGCGATGTCGTCGGCATCCATCATCTCCGAAAGCAGCAGGCGTGTGGTCGCTTCGACTTCGACTAATGTACGGCGCTCCCACGCCAGCTGCGCTGCACGAAGTTTTTGTAACGGCGTGCGCCAGAGGCGCTGGATGAGCTCGGCGATGATGCCGCCGCCATGGGGGGCCGTTTGCAAGTCGCGCGCGGCGACGTGCACGAGATCGCCAAGTTCAGAGCACGTCGTCAGGCATGCACGTTCGAGCAGTTCAGCGACAGGGCAGGCGAATGCGCTCGATGCTGGCGGCTTGAAGTCGCCGCCTAGCCGAAACTCTCGCAGCACCTTGAGCTGTTCGGCGAGGCAATCCCACGCCGTTTCCCACGACACGGTTGGAGATAAGAGGCTCAAGATGTCGCAGAGATCAGGGAGCACAGATTCTACGGACGCGCGCCCTTCGGACAAGTCGCTCGCAAATTGGTCAAACGCGGCCTGGCGGGCCGGTTCCCCGCCAAGTTTGATGGCAACGCGATGATACTTAAGCCGAGCGTCACCTGCCCAACCGCCCCATGAACCGAGTTCGTCAGATTTGACCTTGAATCGATTGAGCATCTCGACGGCATCGGCGCGTGCGCCATGTTCGACGGCGCGCTCGGCTAGCAATTCGGCAGGCCCGTATTCCGACAATGCGGATGTGCTTTCGAAGATCCGTTTGGCGGTTAGGTAATCGCCTGTGGTGATCAGGCGCGCGAATGCGCGTTGTACGCGCCAATCGCTCGCGCCCTTGCGGTCGTTCAACGCTGACTCAAATTCCGCGAGCGTGTTCACACCAGCAAACGGATCAAGATCATCGCCGCCTGCGTCGTCAGTGGTGATGTCCATCCAACGCTGCAAGAGCTCTTGCGGAATGGACAAGCCGCGCTTGCGCGCAGCCCCTTCAATCTCGACCAGCGCGGTGGCCCGCCAAAACGGGTGTGCGCCAGTAAGTGTGCTGACGAGCAGCGTCTCGACCAGCGCGGCCAAATCATCGTCAGGGGCGGCTTCTACAAGAACACGCCCGATGAAATCGGTGTCGCGTCCGGTGAAAGGTAGCGCCAAGTGGCCATAGATGACAGCTGCCCCGAAGGCCAAGTTGGGCTGTACCGCTACAACGCCTTTGACGATGCCAGCCACTAGGTCTGGCCAAGCCGACAGGCCCGTCTGTTCTGCAAGGTTGCATACCGTGGGGACGAGAATGCCGCCTTCACGTCCAGCCTGAACGAAAGCGGCGTCGACGATACGTTCGCCGGCGTTGTCGCCGTCTGTTTTGGACATGCCTTGAAGGAGCCGTGCGAAAAAATGCGTCCGCTCAACCCGGCGCGAAGGGTTTTCGGTGCATGCGCGTTCGTAGCATTCGCGCCACCAAACGTATTGAGGGTCCTTCTTCGCAGCCAACGCATAGCCGAAACCATCGGCGTGCATCTCTTTGATTGCTGCCGCCGCGCGCCCATCTTCTCCGAATTCGAGGTAGGCCGCGGCAGTTTCAGCAGCATGGACAAGCTGCTCGGAAGGCGTGCGTTCTTGCGTGCAATGACCGAACGAGATGCGCTCGATTCCTTTGGCGCCGTCCGTATCCCTGGCAAACATGGCGCGTGCGTAGGCGCGTCGCACCGCCGGATCGCTGAGGTGCTTTGCGCCTGCAGCAAGCTTCTGGTCGAATGTCGCGGCGAAACCTGACAGACAAGCGGGACCGACCAGATCAGCGGCCCGGACCAGAGTAACGACGAGGTCTGGTATCGACCGATCGATTAGCCGTCTGTCATATGTGCGATTCGACGATGTCGTCGCCAGTTCGAGGAAGATCAGCATGTCGCGCAACACGCGCGGAGCTTCGACGTGATCGGGACGTCCCGCACGGGCAGCGCCAATAACAGACCCAACTCGGTTAAGATGGACCTCAAAAGTCCGTAAGATCTGTGACGTTGATAGCACGGCGACAGGCAGTGGGCGGTCCAGGAAACGGTGGACCGCTGCGTGTATCAGCACGCGTCGCGCAAGAGTGGAAAAATTCTCCCATTGGGTGGCGTCATCAGCCGCAGCCAACGTCTGCGGTGAAGCGCCAATAATGAACAATGCGGCGGCCTGCCGTTCATCAAGCTGCGCCGCAATCCAGGCCACTTCGGTGCGAAGCTCATCGGGCAAAAGCTGCGGCGTCTTTGTCAACTCGTCGAGCCGCTGTTTGGCTAGTGTCTCAAGGTCATGTTCATATGCAGCGACGACAGCGAAGTAGAGAACCAGCGCACGATCGCGTTGGCGATTAAGGCCAATACTTTCTGCCAGATCATCGATTGAATGCGCCGGGTCCCGCTCAAGCTGACCGCGCGCCGCGAGACGGCGCAGGTGGCGCTTGTAAGCGTCGAGGTCCCAGTCGTGGTGCGGGTCGGGGCGCTTATACAAGCGATCAATGGCGCGATTGAATTGCTCAGGTTCGTAGAAGATGAGACTGCGTTCGGCCCATGCCGTCAGTGCATCGTCGCTTGAGTATCTTTCGACGGGCTTTGAACCCAAGAGCGCATCGAGCGGCTCGGCGCTGTGGAATACGTCCTTGGCTTCGGCCGTGCGTCCGGCAAGCATCAAGGCATCCACGACATCGAAGCGTTTGTCTTTGGATAGAACGCCGAGATCATACGCAATGATACCCTTTGCGGTGTCAATCTGGCCGGATGCAATGAGCGCATCGAAGACGTCGTCGTCAAACGCCCAGACCCGGCGCGTGAGCTCGTGTCGGGCAAGCAGCATACGCAACAGCAGCACCGCGTCGCGCCGCACACGCGCTGCGCGGAAGCCAAAATCGATATCCAAGCTGATCGCGCCTGGATCGCGGCCGGCGATAAATTGTTGCCGGAGCCTGGCCGGTGTGGCCAAAGCAGCCACCGCCTCATGATCGCCGGCACGCGCGTGATAGCGCAGTTCGAGCCACCGCTGCGGCCCGTTCTGCTCGCCCGCGGCAAATCTAGCGAGCTTGCGATAACGCTTCTGAACGGCAGCGTTATCTACCACGCCATGGCGCAGACCCGTTCGTTCACGGAGGAACAAGCGGAAGCTGTTGTGGAATATCGACCACGCGCCTGAGCGATCGCGGGCCATGAGGTGACGGGCCGCAGCATACGCGGCGTCCGTTGCCGCTGGGCCGACCAGCACGTCCAATCCAGCCGACGCAATTGCCCCATCGATCAGCGCCAAGTAGGCCAGAGCGTCGCGCGCATTAGCGTTGTCTTCGAGTTCGTGCCAGACGCTGGAATAATATGTCTCAACGTCGCCCCCGAACGCCGGACCGTTGACGAGCCAGTCCAATCGGTCGGCCTCCGTTGAAAGCACGGTCAGGCGCTCGGCCGCGTAGCGCACCGACAACGGATGGCCGAGCGTACGTTCATAGAGTTTGGTGCGGTCAACGTCAGTCGGGACCCGCGCGGCGTTCGCCAGCTTTGCTACGGCTTCGGGCGTAAGCGCCGACATCTCTACGCGGCGATCGTCGGAGCCTGCCTGATCGCGCACTTTGGGCGGCAGGCCGGGCAAGTCGAGTTTCTGTGTCCCGAGCACAATGATTACGCCGTTCGGAATTGCATGCGGAAGCGGCAGCTCGGATAAGAATGATCGCTCCGGTCGCTCTTCGCGCGGCACGTGGTCCAATCCGTCGACAACGATCAATGACTTGACGCCATCCGATGCGTAGCGGTCGGCAGCTTGCCGAAGTAGGGTCGAAAACTGCTGCTGCAGTTCGCCCAGCTCGACGCCGGGGATGATTTTGTCGCCGAGCCCCTGCTGCTTGAGCTGTTTGACGAGGTCTTGGAGAAAATTCCCCGCTTCCGCACGCCCCAGCCCGTGGCCTTCACCGGGGAGAAAGGCGAGATAGCGCGCGATCAACGCGCGCGGCGCCGGCAGCAGCCCTGCCGCAAGCAGCGTGGACTTACCGCTGCCGGGCGGACCTACCAAAGCGCAATAGCCACTCTCGACTCGGTTGAGCGTCTCAAGCAGGGCAAGCTGCGTACTCTGGTTGGATTGGTAGAGCACATCGACTGGAAACGCATGCTCGTGTCGCAGGCGGAAAGCATCCTGCCACTTCAAGCGCCCTAGAAGCTCGTCGAGCGCCCAACGATCCTTATCTGCGGGGTCGGCGGCTAAGCGAGGCAACAGTGCGGCGATATCGCCGACACGTCGTTGATCCTGCGGTGTGTCTGCGCCGGGCGGTTGCACGCCCACCCGAAACTGCATGCCATGCAGAAGCGCTGCGAACGCCGCGTCATCAAGCTGCGCTTCGCCCTGAAGTCTTGCGATGAGCGGCGCAAATGCTGACGCGAGCCAATCGGAGTGCGTCCAGCTGTCGCGGTGCGCTTCCAGCGCGCGCACGAAGGCCGCCGATGAGACCGGCTCGTCGTCGGTGCCGACATTGTCGTCAACGCGGGGATAATTGTCTGTGACGAAGATCGTCTCGATAATGCCGCCGATCGGCGCCAGCTTCGCTCGTGCATCGATCATCCGCGCCAAGATCGTGGCGGCGCCGGTTAGGGCGGTCGACACGGTGAACGGTTCAGGCGTCCCGCTCGCCTTGACTTGATAGGCCTGCGTACGGTCGGCGAGGCCCAGAACGATGTCATCAAACGAGCCAGCGCCACGGTCGGCAACTCCGATCCAGCGTAGTTTTCCCGCCGCCATAGCGAGATAGATCAAGTGCGCGGCGAGGTCATACTGCGGCACATACCCACGTTGGGCGCGCCGTTCGCCTTCGCCTGGCGGTATCGATTTGGCAGGGCCAGCCATGGGGCTGTTCATACTACGGTCCGTCGAACATGGCGTCGATTTTTCTGAACAGGGCAGTGTTCACTCGTTCGATCCAGTCGAGCTGAGCAATAAGACAGGGGTCTGCAGCGTCGACGCGCATCAACCAGGGACGGTAAGGTCGGTTAGTGAACTGCAATAGCGGAGTGACATAGCGTACCAGCGTGCTATCGGTCCTGCAGGGTTGCGCTGCGCCCTCTGGCAGCACCATCTCCTTCCGGCCGCCACGCTTCACGACGCGAAAGGGGCACGTGCAGGGTGATGGTCTCGGGGATCGTCGTAGCACGGGTCACGCTGCCTGCTCCAGATCGGCGGTCATCTCGCGTGCCAATTCCACCAGCCCATCGATGCGCAGGCGGACGTTCAGCCTCGCGCTTTCGATGACCACCCGCTCGACTAGCAGCTGGATGATCCTCGCCAGCTCGGCGGGAACGAGCCGTCCCGGAGCGGGTCGAGGCTGGGCAGGGCGACCTTGGTCAGTGTCACCAGGATGCGCACACAGCGCTGGCGGGTGAACGGGTCACACTTCAAGAAGGGGCTATCCCAGGGCCTGCTGCAGCGAAGTCGCAACGGAGTCCGCAGCACTCCTCACGGGATCTGCCGCAAGGTGCGCATAGCGCGCCGTGGTCTGGACCTGCGTATGGCCGAGCAGCTTACCGATCATCGGCAGGCCCTGGCCCGAGGCGACCGCGGTCGAGGCGAAGGTGTGACGGAGATCATGGATCCGGGCATCCTTCAGCCCGGCGCGCGCGCGGACCCGCTGCCAGAAGGGCTGCAGGTCGGTGAGGCGCTTGCCCTCCAGCGTGCCCGTAATCACCCACGGATTGTCCTTGATCTGCCCCGCGGCCTTCAAATGCTCGATGGCCGGCTGGCCGAGATGCACGACCTTGGCACCGGTCTTGGAATCCGCCACCCGTGGAAGCACCGTGGAAGCAAGAGGGCGCGAAATCCTGCGAGCGACGGGGTGACGCCTGCTTTCATTTGTCAGTGCATCACCGACAACTTGGCACATCGATGCCGTCGAGGACGTTCACACTTTTGCTTGTGGTTCACACGCGAGACGCGACGGAACGAAACTGAACCCGAGAGCTCGCTTGCCATTTAGAGTCCCCGATACGGCCAAGCCGCTCACTGTTACCACCGACGGCTGGGCCGGCTATCGTCGCCTCGAGGCCGAGGGCTACAGCTACGAGCCGATCAACATCGGCACGAGTTGGGGCAACGCCGTCTGCGCCTGCCGGTCATCTACCTCCTCTTCAGTCTTACCAAGCGCTGGCTCCTGGACACGCACCACGGCGCCGTGCGCCCCAAGCACCTGCAGCGCTACCTCGAAGCGTTCGTCTTTCGCTTCAACCGCCGCAAGGCAAAGGCCATCAGCCACGGCTTCGCACGGCTGATCCAGCATGCCGTCAGAACCCCGCCGACTACGTATCGCGGCATCGTGCACGGGGCAGCCTGAAGGTTGCGGAGACCCGCGCAATTACCGGTCGCCACGGATCACGCTCGGCGAGCAGTTCGGGCTTCCGAGGATTCGCGTCATCGCCTCGCGGTGGCTGAAGACCGAAGGGCAGGCGGCGCTCACCGGCTCGA
>PWLK01000010.1 GCA_003560545.1 Candidatus Woesearchaeota archaeon
AAGCAGCAAAAAAGACAAAGCAGAAGAATACAAACACTTAACCACGGAACAAGTAGCAATGATAGCCGGGCAAGCCAACGCAAAAAAATTAATCTTAACACATTTCTCACAAAGATACAAGACCTTGCATGAACTGGAAGAAGAAGCCAAACGAATCTTTCCTAATACTGTAATGGCTTATGACTTCATGAAAATAAAGCTGTGAAAAAAAATGCTATCGTACAACAAACTAAAAAAACTAATAGAAGAAAAACAAAACATCTTACTGATAGATGTACGGGAAGAAGACGAATTAAAATACGGGGTAATACCAACATCTAAACACCTTCCTTTGTCTGAGTTACAGGAAGCGCTTGAAATAGACAAGGAAGAATTCAAACGAAGATACGGATTTATCCTTGACAGGAATAAGAGGATAATACTTTACTGCAGGAGCGGCTCAAGAAGCGGCCAAGCAGCAGAATACCTGAAAAGCCTGAGGTACAAAGCAGAAAACTACCCTGGAAGCATCCTGGAATGGAGCAAATATGACGATAACGTAGAAGGCTACTAGTAATATTTCTGGAAAAGCCGGACGCTGTTCGGATAAGTAATAAGAAAGATTATTAAAATAAACAGATTTCAACAATTAATGAAAACCCAGAATTTTCTATACTTAAACGCGAATATATTATACGGAGAATGCCTCCTCTTATTATCAAAGAATAAATGGACTAGAAACATTAAAACAAAAGTAATCAGGTTGCTCCTGGAAACCAATTATAATTTAGCAACATCTATTCTGACTAGAACAGAGATAATCCAAAGACTGATCAGGGAAGAAAGCTGTAGTGCTAATAAAGCAAGAAAAATATATAATGAAATAACTGAAAAATATGAAATAGTCCAAATAAGCAGTTTAAACAAGAAAAATCTTTTGACTAATGAATTCATGGACAGGATAGCCGTCTCCAACATAGATTTTAAAGATGCATTACACCTAGATATTGCAAGCAAAGCAAAAATACCTATTGTAACACATGATAAAAAATTCAGGAGAAATTATTCTAAACACAAAGACAAGCTAAAATTTTATTCAGAAGTATTTAAACCAGAAGAATTACTCAACAATAAAATCTTTCCATGACTCAAAAGCAGAGTCTGGCATCTCAGCATCAAATATTTCCCCGTTAATCTTGACTTTTACTTTTCTCATAAAAAAGATATAATAAATATATATTTAAATAGTTTTCTGATAAAAAAGCGGAAAACCAGAAAAACCTCATTTATCAGACGAATATATTAAGAGAAAGAAATATGAAGAACACGATAAATACGTTTTCTAAAAAAAATTAATATTAAAAAAAATAAGGTACTAAAACTTTTGTTGTAAGAATTTGTTTAATCCTTGCTTACATTAACTGCCTTTAAACCCCTGTCGCCTTCTTCGACGTCAAAGGTTACGTTATCGTTCTCAGATATGCAAACGCCTTCTTTCAAACCAGTCTGGTGCACGAAGTACTCCTTATCATCTTCGCCTTTTATAAAACCAAATCCTTTCATGTTGTTAAAAAACTTTACACTTCCTTTCATCTTACTTTTTCACCCCGCAAAAGCCTATTTTCCTAGCCCGTAACAGGCAATTAGAAAAACACACCTTGCAAGTGCGTTCCTAATAACATGGAAATCAACCACTCTTTTTAAATGTTACATTGCTTCAAGCCTTTTTATCCAATCCCCAACAGGAGGATGCGTTGAAAACAAGCCACGTATAAAGCCTTTCTTCCTGAAAGGACTGCTAATAAACAGGTGTGCCGTGGCCTTATTCGTATTCCTCAGCTCATTAGGGTCCTGAGAGATTTTCTTCAGAGCATTAGCAAGGCCTCGAGGATTCCTTGTCAAGACGGCCGCCCTGGCATCCGCTGCGTACTCCCTCTTCCTGCTAATACTAAGCTTTATCATCTCACCAATTAAAGGTGCGAGAATAGCAAGGGCAATCCCAACCAGTATCAGAATTAATTGAGGGCCACCACCACGGTTACCGCCGCCTCCACCACTCATACCACCCCAGATAAAGCTTCTGAGCAGGAAATCACTCAACAAGATTATAACTCCCACCATAATCGCAGCGATCATCATACTCCTGATATCATAATTCTTAATATGAGCCATCTCGTGAGCAACAACTCCTTCAAGTTCTTCACGGTTCATCTTTTCCAGCAACCCCGTAGTCACAGCGATAGCACCGTGCTCAGGATCCCTTCCTGTCGCGAAAGCATTCGGGGCAGGGTCATTAATAACATAAGCTTTAGGCGTAGGAACACCTGCAGCGATAGCAAGGCCTTCCACGGTGTGATACAAGTGAGGGTATTCCTTCTTCGTAACAGGCTTCGCACCAGCCAAAGCCATTAACATGTTACCCCCTGCAAAGTAAGCTATTAATGCGTAAGCAAAGCCAAAAACAACTGCGAGTATTAAACCGAAGTACAAGTTACCCCAAATCAAGCCAACAAGCAAGCCCAAGCCTGCGATTAGCATCATGAATAATATGAATAACAGGAAAGACTTGAAATTATTGTTACGTATCTCATCGAAATGAACTAGTTTGCTTTGCACCATGATTCCCACCCAAAAAAAAACAATTAAAAAAAAATTAGAATTTAACCTTGACGTTCTTCTTCTCCTCTTCAGGCGTTTCAAACATAGGCCTCTTCGTAAAGCTGAACATTCCAGCAAAAACGTTGTTCGGGAACACCTGGATCTTGGTGTTAAAGCGCATAACCATGTCGTTGTAATGCTGCCTTGAATAAGCAATCTTATTCTCCGTCCCACTCAGTTCCTCTTGTAATTGCAGGAAGTTCTCATTCGCCTTCAAATCAGGGTAGTTCTCCGCAACCGCGAACAAAGACTTCAGCGTATCGGAAAGCATGTTGCTAGCCTCAGCCTTATCCTCCACGCTCTTAGCACGCATAACACTAGTCCTAGCCTGAGTGACCTCATTAAGAACCCCTCTTTCATGCTTCGCATACCCTTTAACCGTCTCCACAAGGTTAGGGATTAAGTCATTCCTCCTCTTCAGCTGCACGTCAATCTGAGCCCAGGCATTCTCCACCTGGTTTTTCAGCCTGATCAAGGAGTTATAAATAAGGATTATCATTAACACTAAGAACGCTATAACTCCAAGCACAATCCAAGCCGTTGCCATACTCCAATCACCCCCTACGATAAGGTGTAGTGAATCAAATCTTATTATAAAACTTGCGATTTTTAAACGAAAACCATTAAAAACCCTTACCACGTATTCCTTTTATATGGCTAGCAGTTTCAGGCAGAGAAAAGCTAAGGGAAGCCAGGCTGAAAGGGAACTCGTCAAGATGTTCTGGAGCATTAACTGGGCGTGCATAAGGAGTGCGGGGAGCGGGAGCCAGCACTACCCGAGCCCGGACATACTAGTAGGGAACGGCTCCAGGAGGCTAGCCATAGAGGTAAAAATCACTTCGGCTGGCAAAAAATATTTCTCCGCAGAAGAAATCCGGGGGCTTAACTACTTTTCCACGAAATTCGGCGCTGAACCATGGGTTGCCATCAAATTTCAAGGAAAGGAATGGGTTTTTCTTACACTGGAAGACCTGGAAGAAACCGGGAAGAGCAAAGCCGTAAGCAAAGAACTTGCAAGCAGGAGAGGCCTAAGCTTTGAAGACCTCACAGAATCCTAGAATTCGACTTAGTCTTCTTCGTAACAATCAATACTACTAAAACAAAGCTTGCCAGCAAGACAAATACGAACAACAAAAGAATTAAGTCAAAACCTTCCTCATCCCCACCAGCAGAAGGATTAACATTAACAATAGAACCTCTCTCAAAAGTTATCTTTTGATTATAATGCACCCTACCACTAATTTTATACTGTCCAGGGTCATCTGTTGAGAAAAACATTTCAAGATCTGTTAATTCACCAGGAGGAACGTCTATAACAGCTGATTCTAATACTTCTACGATGCGGCCATCCTTGCTAACAATGCCTTTGAACTGCGCGCTCACCGTTCTCTCACCACGATTCCTAAAGCTGGCAGTTACAGGGATTATTTCTCCTGTTTCAGCCCAAGGCTCGTTGTTAATCCTGATGAATTCCCCTACGTCACTTATACCTCCTCTTTCGAGGACGCTGAACGTAATCATGGATGACTGGCCGCATACTGGCTCGGTTATCCTAGCCCAGTACTGCCCTGGATCCAATTCAAGGTTAAGGTTTCCTTCCACGTCCAGGCTCCTCGTCGGGAGAATATCGGTGTTGTGTGTGTATTCGTAGTCTAAAACTTTATTCTCCTGGAGCTGGTCATAGATTTCTATTTCAAAAGAAGGCCTCGCCCTTACATTGCCAGTGTTTCTAACCCTTGCTGAAAAAGCAGCAGGATCATTTATCTCTGTATCCCTTATATCAAAGCCTCCTGCTGTACAGGTAAGTATCTGTGTGTCAGTAATGTTAATAGTGACATCAACTTCGAATGCAACAACCACGTTTGTGCCCATGGTAGATGTAATCTCGCCCAAAGGACCTGTCATTATAACAATTTTGCCTTCGTAAACATCAACTCTTGCATCGCTTGGAGGCTCAACTACTACGTTTAAGTTGCCAGGGTTGTCTTCATTAACAATAATGTATTCTTCTCCTGGCTCAAAAGATATCCAGTCAGCGATTTCCCCCCTGGCCTCGTAGAATACCTGGACGTCGTGAGGTGTTCCTGCTGTTGCAACTATTCCTTGCTCTGCGTAACCACCCCTGAGAACGTCTTCGTAGGAGAGGCTTGCCCTGTTAACACCTAGTAAGGCAGCTTCAGAGCTATGCATAGCTATTAATGCTACTAATATTATTGCTAAAGGAAAAAATATTTTCTTATCCATCAAACCCCTCTCCGGCTTACTAATACGATGCGATGTATAAAAAGCTTTCTCTTACAAGCCAAGAGACATATCTTTTAAGATGTCATAGCTTATGTTTTCTACGTCTTCAACATATTTTTTTGTCATATTTTCATTCCTCCTTGATTATTATGGTTGCGTAGCTGTAAACCTAAGCGTTCCAGTACATACTCCCATTGGGTTGGGCGGGACGTATAACTGCCAGAACGTCTCCCATGTAACCGGAGCCGTGGCATCCGTGGCCTGCAACAAAGTTATATTCATATCTTGTGCTGTGGATGCCAGAGGTGTCTTGTCATCCCAGGGAACACTTACAGTGGAGAAGCGCTGGTGTTCAACCGCTATATCATCCCCGTATTGGCATATCAGTCCTAGACCATCACCTTCTGTTGCGCCGTAGCCAAAGACACTTACATTGATATCGGTGTTCCCAAAATTCGTGATCGTGGCAGTTACGTTATCGCTCGTGTCAAATACTGCTAAGTCTCCGTAGTCAATTACATCTGTAACATTTAATGCGAACAACGCGTTTATTGTGGTGTCATTAACAGCAGAATCCGAGAACCCTGATGATTCGTTAACGGATACGTTGCAATACCATGTTCCGTTATTAGCGTAGTACAAGACGTCGAAAGAACATGTATAGTTGGCTATGAATTCACCGTCATTGCTGACCTCAACGCAACTCGAATTAGTATAATGTGTGTTTCCTGAATCAGGGTCGCCGCTTTCAGCGCTTTCATAGTAGAACGTTCCGTTAACATTCTCCACTCCTTGGTATCCTCCCCAGTTACGAATCGTGGCGTTACAAGTGACTGTTCTTGTGCTTCCCACGTTAAGCGTAATATCCTGTTCAACATTAAAGTCTATTATAACAGGCAAAGCATTAGTTATGTTCACAGTTGTTGTAATATTCATCACATCAGGGCTGCCTGTCTGTGCATGTGTTTGAAATGATACTACGAGTATCAGGACTAAGGATAATGCTAAAACCGTTGTTGTTTTAATTGTTATGTTCATCTTTGTTCACCCTAGTTCTACGTAAAAGTAATAAGGGGTTGTGGCTGAAGGGTTGTTTGCAAGTATCATTTGGAAGTCAAATGTTGAGCCGTCGTAACCTGTTGTCTCCGGGTTTATGGGTGATACGTAGACAATGTTAGCGGTGTCTTCTAATAGTATTAACGGGAAGTCAGCCGCGGCCTGGGACTGCCTGGCGCTGTTCACAAACGTGCTTGTTGAGTTACATGTATCCGCGCCTATGTTTTGAGTTCCTATTGATAGTGCAGGGTGTATTGTTTCGTTGAACGTATTAGAAAGGCTGTCCGGTGCCGTGCTTGTCATTCCAAGGAATGTTTCTTCTGAGGTTATTGTTGCTCCATCCGCGCATTGAATATCTATCCAGCTCACACTGTCATTCCTGCTCGAGTATATCTCACCTGTAATCTCAGAGGGGTCTAATGCCCAGTTATAAATAGTGCTTCCTCCTGAATCATCAAGGGTTAGGCTTCCAGTGATGTTTCCTATGTATGCTTTCCACCTAGGGTTTTGCTGTAAGGCATCTACAACCATAGTGGTTATGGAGCCTCCATCATCAGTTCTTGAATCAGGCGCGGCTTCGCCTGGAGCATCTGTTTCGTTGAAGTCGATAGTGGTCCCGGTTGGCTGCGCGTGAGCTTGTACGGCCATCAGTGTTAATGCTATTGCCAGTGCCGCTATCCACCTTGTTCTTCCGTTCATCTTTTTTTCCTCGCCGTTGTTTTTTGTTTGGATTTTGTGATCGTGATATTATATTTGAAATAAAAAAAAATAAAAAAAATAATTCAGTTTTCTTTCCTTACTGCAGTTCTAAGTAAAAGTAGTAAGGAGTTGTTCCTGGTTCATTGCCGTTTTCTCCAACTAATAATTGGAAGTGCCATGGCTGGTCGTTGAACCCTTCTGGCGATGTGTCTTCAATTATGGTTGTGTACACCGTGTTGGCACTTGTATCGCTTAGCAGTACCTGCCAGAACTGGTTGTCCTGTGTTCCACCACTCGAATACGCTTGTGTTGTCGGGCAACTCTCTATCGATGCTGTCCCTACCTGGAACGCCGGATGATTTGTTTCCGTGTACGTGTTGGTCACGCTGTCCGGGTCGCTTGAATTCTGTCCGAGGAATGTTTCCTCAGCCTCTATCCCGGTTGCGTCTGTACAGTCTATTCCGTCCCATGTTACGCTGTCATTCCTGCTCGCGTAAACCTGCCCTGTAGGCGTGCTTACGTTCCAGTCATAGAAGTTGTTGCCGCTTGCATCAGCCAATATTATTGATCCTGTTATGTTTCCGTAGAAACCTTGCCAGGAACTCGTCACCGATATTCCGCTTATGCTTAGCTCTGTCACGTTTCCTGCCTGTGCGTCAACCGCTGTTGGTGTTACAGTGTCGTTGAATCTTGATGACGCTCCAGGAGTGATGTCGTCAACTCCTAGTGGCTGGGCAGCAGCTATTCCTATGCTTAGTATGCCGGCTAATGCCAGCATTACTGCTGTTTTCTCTAACCACCCCATTTTGTTTTACCTCCTATTGTTTTTTTATTTCATTTTGTTATCCCCTGATCGTGTTTTGAGGATCGTGTAGTGCGTAGTACGATTCTTTGTCTTTCTGTATTGCTTCTTTTGTTGTGAATTTGTAAGATACTTTTCTGGATAAGCCATTGTGTTCGGCGTTTATTGGTTTGAGGTCTTTCTTTTTTCCTTCCTTGAAGATTATGTGGATGCTTAGTTCTGACAGGCTTGTTTTGTCAAGGTAGATTCCTTGGATGATTGGTAGGTGTTCCTGGATGTTCATGTATGCTTTTTCTATGAATGGGTGTTGTGCTTCTTGGTCGTAGAGCCATATGCTCATCATGATTTTTTTGTGCTCGTCTAGTTCGAGTAGTTTTTTGTCTACGAGTCCTGTTGCGGTTACGATTAGGTATGCGTTGTCTTTTGCGAGGCTGTATACAACTCGGGGTTGGCCTTTGTCGCGGTTGCTGATTCTTTCGCTTTGTACTATGCCTGCGAGTTCGAGGAATCTTAGGGATTGGCTGATGTTTGACATTGATGTGTTGGCTGTTTTTGCTAGTTCTATCGGGGATTTTTTGCCTGTGGAGAGTGCTCTTAGTATGTTCCATTTCGCGGATGTGAAGAGTGTTTCTTTCTCCATTTTCGTTTTTGTCTTGTTTTTTTGTTTCCGGCCAATCGGCCTCGACTACAAACAAACCCTCCCTAGTATGGTTTTTTGTATCCTAATACAGGCCTGGTAAAACTCATATTTAAATGTTTTGATTTTTACAATAAAAAAGAAAACACAATAAAAACAAAAATAACATAAATAGACTAAATACAGAAATAAAGTAAAAACAAAAATAATACAAATTATAATACTACACAAATATTAAAACACAATAATATCAATATTTCTATAATTACACTAATTAATTAATTTATGAATTATTTTGTTTCAAGCGCTTAAAACGTTAAATTCCTTGTTTTTCTGTTTACGATATCTCCGCATAAAAGTAATAAGTAGTAGGCGTAACCGCAAGAGGATTCTCAGGAACGATCAACTGGAAGTCATACGAACCAGAATCATAACCCGTAGCAGCACTCTCCAAAATAGTAGCAAACACCAAGTTACCATTACCATCCTCCAGCAATATCTCCTGGAAAGTCGCCTCTTCCGAAGGAGGCTGAGGC
>PWLK01000029.1 GCA_003560545.1 Candidatus Woesearchaeota archaeon
AATAGAGGAAAATCCTTATTGTGAGGATGTTGGTGATGATCGCATCGTGGTTGATTTTGAAAAAACCCGTTTAAGAGTTGACAAGGATTTGGATGATGCTTACAAAGGCCCGTTCCCAACAAGCATTAATCCTGGCACGTACAACGTTACATTGGTTTCCAGTGACGGGTATCATAACAGGCGTGTCGTGGATGATCAGTTATTAGAGGAGTGGTTCTCGGTTTTGTTAAAAGACGGAAATGTTATTACAGGTACGGGTATTGTTAGCGATGTCCCGGACTTCGTTGATTATGCTTCCGTGGTTGAAACTGTTAACGACGCTCTTGTTTTAAATGATTATATTGATGAGTTATTCGTTCATCATGCGTGGTTCCCTTATGATGATACTAGCCCGCAGAGTGTTGACGCTGAGTGCGCTATTTTTGAAAAAGAAAGCGAGGATGTTTTCTGTGTGGATGCCGATCAGGTTTTCGATGTTGATATGTGGGTTGTAAGCGAGGATCATCATAGTGGGAGGGTTATGGATGAGGTAACTCTTGATATTGGTATGGCTGGTAATCACTTCGTGAAAGGCCTTTCTTATAGGGGTAACCCGGGTCAGTGCCAGACAGGTGAGGCTTACTTCTTAGAAGTTAATGATAAGAATGGCAGCATCGCGGTTGATGACCCTGAGCCTTGTATTATCAGCACCAGGCTTGATGAACTAGGAGTTTTTTATTTCAACGAGGGTTTGAACGATGTTTTCATGCACACGGCTAATGACTTAAGCAGTGCTAACAGTGTTTCTCTTAGAAAGCTCTGTATTTACTATGATGACGATGACCCTCTTTGCCCGTTTGAGGTTGGCGATTTTTGTTCTCAGACCCAGGGTGGTTGGGGTAGTCCTTCTAATAGTGGGCCGGGCAATTTAAGGGATACTTATTGGGATGAAGTTATTGGTGATAATTTAACTGTGGGTGTTGGTTATAATCTTACGTTTACAGGTCCTGAATTCGTAGAAGGTTTCCTGCCTGAGGGTGGCACGCCTGGTCCTTTGTCTCAGAGCCATGTGAATCCTAGCAGTTCCGAGGCTAATGTTTTCGGTGGCCAGGTTACGGCTTTGAAGCTTAACGTTTTGTTCAGCGATGCAGGTATTGGTTTGAGCACTCCTGGTTTGAATGTTAGCATTGGAGAACTATACATTAAGTACGGCGATTTCCAGGGTTGGACTGTTTACGAGTTATTAGAATTAGCTGAAGAAGTCCTGGGAGGGAATGCCAGTGGTTTACCTAGTAGTGCTAGTGTTAGCGATTTAAGCGACGCGGTTTCCATGGTTAATGAGAACTTCGTTGGTTGCGAAGTTGATAGGGGTTTCCTTGAGTGGTTGACTTGCGAGGAAGAGCCTGTGCTTGGCAAGTTGAATGTTTGTAAGCGCGTATTGGATGAGAATGGTTCTTTATCAACAGGTGAAGGGCTTGATTCTAATTTTACGATTCCTTTGCATGGTTTGGCTGATGCTTTCTTTTCAACTCCTTTAACTTATAACGAGGATGATTATGAGTGTGTGTCTTACAAAGACTTAGAACTGGGGGATTACGTGTTCGAAGATGAAATAATAGGTTCGCCGGAGAATGTTTCCTGGCTTCCTCCTTCGTACAGCCCTGTTTATCCTGATAACACTATAACTCTTTCCAAGGAAAACCCTAATAAGACTTTGCACGTGGTTAACCAAGTAGAAGAAGAAGTAGTGGAAGAGATTAATGGCAGCATCACTGTTTGCAAGAAACTCTTAAACGAAACTGGAAGCCTTGTTACAGGGGAAAGCTTGAACGTTAATTTCACGATTCCGGGAAGTTTTGGAAACACAACGTTTGAAGTTCCCCTGGATTATGATAACGAAGTGGAATGCGTTACTTATGATGACTTGCCTTTAGGCGATTATTCTTTCGAAGAAGAAATCATAAGCAGTCCTGACCCGTTGGTTGAGTGGTGGACTCCTTTGTACAAGGTTAGCTCTGGCTCTTTCAACGCTTTCACTGATGGAAACATTTCATTAACAGAAGAAAATCCTGATAAGAAAATCGTTGTTAAGAACAGGTTCAACGTTACAGAACCTGAACCAGTCCTTGGAAGCATAGATATTTGCAAGCAATTACGCGATGAGAACGGTTCCTTAACAACCGGAGAAGGCTTGAACGCTAACTTCACAATCCCGCTTACAGGCTTAACAAATGCTTTCTTTAGCACGCCTTTGTCTTACAACGAAGATGACTATGAATGCGTGTCTTACAAAGACTTAACCCTCGGAGAATATTATTACGATGAAGAAATAATTGGAAGCCCTGAAAACATTACGTGGCTCCAAGAATTATACAACCCTGATTACCCTGATGGCAGCCTTGGCTTCTTCGACGGCGTCGGCCTAATCAACCTTACAGAAGAAGAACCCAATCGGACTTTGCTCGTCGTAAACCAGGTAGATGAAATCGTTGAAGAAGAAGTTATCAGGGGAAACATCACGGTTTGCAAGCAGCTCCTGAATGAGTCAGGAAGCCTTGTAACAGGTGAAGGCTTGAACGTTAATTTCACGATTCCAGGAAGTTTTGGAAACACAACGTTTGAAGTTCCCCTGGATTATGATAACGGAGCGGAATGCGTTACTTACACCAACCTATCCCTGGGTAATTATTCTTTCGAAGAAGAAACCATTACCAGTCCTGACCCATTAGTTTCTTGGGAGGATCCGTTGTACGGGTTGGATGGTGGAACTCCAGGCGTGTTTACGGATGGCAATATATCCTTGACGGATGATAATAGGAACAGGACTTTGTTAGTGGTTAACCAATTCAACATTACAGAGCCTGAACCGGTTCTTGGAAGCATCAAGGTTTGCAAGCAATTATTCAACGCTTCAGAAGACTTGGTTTCCGGGCAAGGTATTAATGCTAATTTCACCATTCCTATGTCTGGATTGCCCGACGCGTTCTTCGCTACACCTCTAAGTTACGAGGATGGCAAGGCATGCTTTAATTATCACGAGTTAGAGTTAGGAGAATATTTTTTCGGCGAAGAAATCATTGACAGTGAAAACCACTTAGTTTCTTGGGAGGATCCGTTGTATGGTTTGGATGGTGGAACTCCAGGCGTGTTTACGGATGGTAATATCTCTTTGGATGAAAGCAATCCGAACAGGACTTTGTTAGTGGTTAACCAGTTCAACGTTACAGAGCCTGAACCGGTTCTTGGTAATATAACTGTTTGTAAGCAGTTATGGGATGAAACTGAGAGCGTTGTAACAGGAGAAGGCTTAAACGCTAATTTTACAATACCAGGGTTTGGCTTCCCAGACACTATTTTTACCACGCCCTTAGATTACGAGGATGACTTGGAATGCGTTACGTACACTGGTTTAAGCCTTGGCAGTTATAGTTTTGGGGAAGAAATAATTTTGGATGATAACCCATTAATAACATGGTTTGATCCTTTATACACGGTTGATGGCAGCCACGTTGATCCTTCCAGTAATGGCAATATATCCTTGACAGAAGATAATAGGAACAGGACGTTAGTTGTGATTAACATGTTCGAAGAGCACGATATCCCGATGTGCATTGATATCAACTATACTAACCCGTATTACTTTAACGGTACTTCCCAGTGGATTGACACTGAGTCAAGGGTTAAATTAGAAGTTGACCAGTCCGTGGATGAGTGCGTGGAAGCAGGCCATTATTACAGGTTTGAAGAAGCCAGCGCTGAGTACTGCCTGAACGCCTGCGGTTCTTGGAATCCTAGTGGTTACGACGCGGATTGGAGTGCTTACGAAGGCGAATTCCCATTGCCCGAAGAGGCTTGCTATGTTATAGAGTATTATTCAGATCTTGGTTTTGCTAATACCAGTGTTGAGTGGGATTGCGTGTTCATGGATAAGACTCCTCCTACTATTAACAAAACTGTGGGTACTCCTAGGCATGAATGGAGTGGCTCTGACAGCCCGTTCTACCCTGAAACTGAGAGTGTTTGCTGGAATAACTCTGATGGCGTGGAGTGCTGGAATGTAACTTTGGATACGCCTATTAGTTTTAGTTGTGTTGATGAAGGCTTTTATCCTAGTGGTGTCAGGGATTTGTGTTTCGCGGTTGAGGTTAACGGGGATGATGTTACGGAGAAGTATTGTGATGAGTACAACGGTTCCATGAAAAACGGTTCTTGCTGTTTAGTGGAAAATGAGCTTGAAATGACTTTCTTAGAAGAGTCCTGGCATAAGCTCTCCCTTGAGTGCACGGATAACGTGAATAAGTCTTCTGAGAGAGTTCAGTATTACAAGGTTGAAGGCGAGTCTTTTGTTATTGAGTTGAATAAGAAGTGGAATTTGATTAGCGTCCCGGTTAAGCTTAAGGATGGCTCTCCTGATTCTGTTTTCGGTTCCTTGGAGTATGTGAACGCGGTTTGGATGTATGATGGTGTTAATGAGTCATGGTTTGTTTGGACTCCTGGTGGGCCTAGTAATATAGATGAGGTTTTGCCTGGTTGGGGGTTCTGGGTTTTGATGGATGAGCCTGAGAATTTGTCTATTGATGGAAGCTTGTTTGCGCCTGGCCCGGTTACGCCGCCTAGCAGGCAGATTGTTTCTGGTTGGAACCTCGTTGGTTATTATGGTACGGAGGGTTTGTCCGTGTATGATGGTCCTTGGGGTAATGGTAAGCAGGCGAGCTGTGTTTTTAGTGGTTTCAGCGTGTCTAGCTTGTTGACGTACTGGGAGCCTTTAAGTCCTAGCCCGTGGGTTTTCCTTGGTGCTAATACTGGCTTGGATCCTGGTGCGGGTTACTGGGTTTTCACGTCTACTCCTGGTGTTTACGGTCCTGGTAGCATGTGCTGATTTTCGGTAGGTTTTTATTCTCTTTTTAATTCCCTTTTTTTTATGTCTCGTAAGATGCGTTTTGATTTGGGCTGGAAGATTACCGAGGAGTTATGGGAGTATCATCTTAATGATGAGAACGATGTTTTCTCTGATGGCATTCATCGGTCCAGGGTTAGTGGCTTGGTTGGTAGTGGTGACTTTTATGAGAGCTTGGGTTCTTTTTGTGCTTCTGTTTATCTCTGTGTTTCCAGGCCTAAAGATGTTTACAGGATTTGGAAGAAGTAGTTTTTTTAGAGGTTTGTTATTCCGGTTATGATCATGTTTACTCCGATGGCGCCTATGAGGAAGATGTTTATTCTCATGGTTACGTCCATGTATTTGTCGAAGTACTCTGTTTTGTTTTTGAATAGGCTTCTTATGTTTCCAAGGCCTAGGATGAGGAGGTAGTTTGCGGCTAGGATTCCTATTATGAGTGTGATTCCTATTGCTGCTCCGGGTGTTGCTTCTGCTAGCAATATGGATAAGCTTATCGTGCCTGCTCCTACCATGAATGGTACTGAGACGTCTATTGCTAGGTCGTTTATGTTTTTCTTTACGTGTATTAGTGTTTTCCTGTTTTTTATTATGTATAGGTATGCGAAGGAGAAGATTACTATTCCTCCGAAGATTCTGAAGGCTTCGAAGTTTATTTGAAATATTTTTGTGAGTATTATGTCTCCTGCGAGGTAGAATATTATGAATATTATTGCGGAGTTCATGCTTGCGCGTACTAGTAGTTTGTTGAAGTTTGCTCTTTCCATGCTTCGCCTTATGGGTTCTAGGAATACGAATAGGGCGAAGGGGTTTAGCATGACCAGAAAGGCGATTGTTGTTGCCAGCATGCTTTGCTTTCCGTATCAGGAGGTATTTAAATTCTTGCTTTTGTGTTTGGTTGTTTGGTGTTAGTTATTTTTTGTTTTTGTTTTTTTTCAGCCAAAATAATATTCTATATGGTAAATTATTCTTTATTAGCGAAACCTTTAAATATGAAATAATGTTAACTCGCCCTAGTTGATTTAACATCAACAATTTTGGAGGGGTGTTTGTAAGTGACAGAAAAAAAGCCAAAAAAGCAGCCAGCAGCAAAAAAACCGGAAGAACTACAAAAAGAATACCACGAACTAAAAAACCTATTACAAAGAAACCACGCAGAATTCCAGAACTACAAGAAACGAACAGAAGAAGACAAGCAAAGATTCGTAAAACTAAGCAATGAAGAACTCATCAAAAAAATACTCCCCATACTAGACAACTTCGAACTAGCCCTCAACAACACAGAAAACAAAGAAGAATTCGTAAAAGGAATGGAAATGATATACTCCCAACTAACACAAACCCTTGAAGACGAAGGCCTCCAAAAAATACCTGCAACCGGAAAATTCAACCCCGAACTCCACGAAGCACTACTAGCAACAGAAGACAAAGAAAAAGAACCCAACACAATAACAGAAGAACTCCAAAAAGGATACACCCTGAACGGAAAAGTCATAAGGCACAGCAAAGTAAGAATAACAAAGAAAGGTGATAAAAAATGAGCAAAGTAATAGGAATCGATCTCGGAACAACGTTCTCAGCAGCAGCAGTAATGGAAGGCGGCAAACCCGTCATAATCCCAAACACAGAAGGAGAACGAACAACGCCAAGCGTAGTAAGCATAACAGAAGAAAACGAAAGACTAGTAGGAAGAACCGCGAGGAACCAAGCCATAATCAACCCGGAACACACAGTAAGAAGCATAAAGCGCCACATGGGAGAAGACTACAAAGTCAGCATAAGAGGCAAAGAACACACCCCCCAGGAAATAAGCGCGATGATACTACAAAAACTAAAAGCAGACGCAGAAGCATACCTAGGAAGCAAAGTAAACAAAGCAGTCATAACCGTCCCGGCCTACTTCGAAGACAGCCAAAGACAAGCCACCAAGGACGCCGGAAAAATAGCAGGCCTGGAAGTCCTAAGAATCGTGAACGAGCCAACCGCAGCAGCCCTAGCCTACGGCTTAGACAAAAGCAAGGACCAAACCGTAATGGTATTCGACTTCGGAGGAGGAACATTTGACGTAAGCATACTAGAACTCGGAGACGGCGTATTCGAAGTAAAATCCACGAGCGGAGACAACCACTTAGGAGGAGACGACATAGACGAAATAATAATAGACTGGCTCGCAGACGAATTCAAAAAAACAAACAAGATAGACCTAAGAGAAGACCGAACCAGCTACCAGCGCCTAAAAGAAGCCGCAGAAAAAGCAAAAATAGAACTAAGCAGCAAAGTCAAAACCAGCATTAACATACCATTCATAACCGCAGACGACAAAGGACCCAAACACCTAAACACGGAACTAACAAGAGCCAAATTCGAATCCCTCATAAGCAACATCCTCAAAAAGCTTGAAAGCCCCACAAAACAAGCACTAAAAGACGCAGGCCTGGAAAACAACGGCGTAGACAGAGTTATCTTCGTAGGAGGAAGCACAAGGATCCCAGCCGTACAAGAACTAGTAAAAAAAATAACAGGCAAAGAAGGAGACAAATCCGTAAACCCAGATGAAGCAGTAGCAATGGGAGCAGCAATACAAGCAGGAATCCTAGGAGGCGACGTAAAAGACGTCTTATTACTAGACGTAACCCCCTTAAGCCTAGGCATAGAAACCCTTGGCGGAGTAATGACAACCCTAATACAAAGAAACACAACCATACCAACAAAGAAAAGCCAAGTGTTCAGCACAGCCGCGGACAACCAAAACGCCGTAAGCATACACGTCCTCCAAGGCGAAAGGCCTATGGCTACAGACAATAAAACCCTTGGAAGATTCGACTTAATAGGAATACCACCCGCGCCTCGGGGAGTACCACAAATCGAAGTAACATTCGACATAGACGCAAACGGAATAGTCAACGTCTCCGCAAAAGACCTCGGCACGGGCAAAGAGCAAAAAGTAAAAATAACCAGCACAACCAACCTATCCAAGGAAGAAGTTGAAAAAATGCAGGAAGACGCAGAAAAACACGCCGAAGAAGACAAGAAAAGAAAAGAAGAAGCAGAAACCATTAACAACGCAGACGCATTAGTATACAGCTCCGAAAACCTATTCAAAGAATTCGAAGGCAAAGTTGACAAGAAAAAAGTAGAGCCCGTAAAAAAAGAAATAGAAGAACTAAAGAAAATGCTGGGAGAACAAGAAAAAGACACAGAAAAAATAAAAAAGAAAACAGAAGAAATCAACAAGAAACTACAAGAAATAAGCACAGAACTCTACAAAAAAGCCAGCGAAGCCCAACAACAAGCCCAACAAAGCGAAAGCACGGGCAAGAAAAAAGAAAACGTAAAAGACGCTGACTACGAAGAAGTAAAAGACGACAAGAAAAAAGAAAAGAAGAAGTGATTCAACGCTCAACTGCAAATGGAGGTGGTAAAAATGGCAACCATTTGGGATGAGATGAGACGCATGCAACAAGAAATGGACTCTTTATTCGACGGGTTCTTCGGAAGAACGAGCCCTGAAAGGC
>PWLK01000103.1 GCA_003560545.1 Candidatus Woesearchaeota archaeon
AGAGAGCTTTCTTCCTTCAACGTATTCCATGACCATTACTTTTTTTGTTGTTAACAAAGAGTAAGGCTTTGGTATCTTTACAGTTGTTCCCTTAAAGTTCTCATGGAATTTCTCAAGGTTTTCCTGTTCGTACAAGTAGTTTAGCTCTCCTTCAGTGTATTCTTTGAATTCTTCTACGATTTCTTCTGCGTTGAAAATCTTTGGCTTTAGGTAACGGTTGATCTGCTTTGCTATGAACGTCATAATTTCTATGTCCGTGCTGACTAGTTTTTCAATGCCTGGCCGCTGCACTTTTACAGCTACAAGTCCTCCTGTTTTGAGCTTTGCTTTGTGGACCTGGCCGAAGCTTGCGGATGCAACAGGAGTTTTATTGAATTCCGAGAACACATCACTTATTTTTTTTCCCAGCTCTTTTTCAATTATTTTCTTTGCGTCCTTGTAAGAGAAGGGCTTTACCTTGTCTTGTAGTTTGCTCAGCTCTTTAGAGTAAAGAGGAGGTATTAGGTCGGGGCGGAGGCTTAACAGCTGGCCCAGCTTTACATACGTGCCTCCCATGTCTTCAAAGATCTTGCGTATAGTTGCAGGCTCAGTTTCGGGCTTAGAGGTTTTCCTGGTTATCCTTTGTATTCCTGCGTTGTGCAGTAGGTAGTGCATTTCGTGCTTTGCAAGCACTCCTATGAGTTGCTTAAACCTTTGTGTTTTCTTGTATTTTTTTGGTATTCCTTCCAAGATAATGCCTCTTTTTCAAAACCTGAATTTCTTGTATCTCACGCCCAGCCTATCCGTTAAAATAAAGTAAAATCCTAGTAATATGAGTAGTGCGCCGAGGAATATCTTAAAGAAGTGCCAGATGTACTCCCATAGTAGTATTACTCCCAGTATTATAAGGATTATGCCGATTATTGTCATAATGTGCTTTTTCAAGTCTCTTTCCAGGTTTACTATTTCTATTCTTTTAATCCTCATCACCTTTTGTGTATATTCTTGGCTTATCCCGTATTATTACGGAGTGCTCGGCCTGGCTTACAAAGCCTTTGGCTTTATCAAGCAGAGGGGGGTGCTCCTGTATCATTCCAAGGGTTTTGAGTTCGCGTAACGCGAACCTCGTCTTGCCTTCCCCCAGGCTTTTATGAAGCCATCTCGAGGTAAAAGGCAGCCCTTTATATTTTTTTATCTCGTGAATGACTTGCCTTGTTATAGGGCTTCGCACAGGCTTTTCTTTTAGCAACGTAAATATTGTGGGGTTTGAGCTTTCATACACGATTCCCGCGCCAGTGGTTGCGAATGGCTCTACCGCGATTACTTGCCCTTCTTTTAATTGCGTGTCATCGGCTGTGTCAAAGTTAGGAATGGTGGGCTTTGCGTGAACTTCGTACCTTGAAAGGGCGTGCCCTGAAAGGTTTTTTATAGGGGAAAAATTATAGCTTGTTATGGTTTCCTGTATCGTCCTGCCTATTTCGCTCAGCGTTGTCCCCGGAGTGGTTTTTTTTAGGGCTTCCCTTAATGCATCCCTGGATGCTTTAACCAGGTCGTCTTTATCGCCTAAGTTCACAGTCCTGGCTGTGTCGGCTATATAGCCATCCACGTGGACGCCTACGTCTAGTTTTACCACGTCGCCTTCTTTTAGTATTAAGTCGTCTTCCCCAGGGCAGTAATGAGCTGCTACTTCGTTCACAGCTATCTGAGCGGGGAAAGCTATTCCCGCGCCTTGGCTTGTTATGTATGACTCTGTTTCGTCAAGTATCTTCTTCACGGAAACCCCTGGCTTTATCATGTTCACACCTTTTTTCAGGGCTTGGCATGCTATGCTTCCTGCTTTCCTGTATGATTCTTCAACTGATTTTTCCATGTATACTAACGTTAAAAGGATTGTTTAATTTAAATTTTTGCCTTTCAAACAAGCTACATCCCGAGTATTCCCTCGAATAAGAATATGTTCATAAAGAAATAACCTCCGAAGAGCAGCACTGAGTAGAGAAGGAAGCTCATAATGTTAGAGTCAATATTGCTTACAACCTTGTAAGGGTCAGAACCAGTTTCTATCTGTGTCTGAAAAAGGGAAAGGACAAGGATTATCTCAACAAGGTATATACCTATTATTGCAGCTATAAATATAGGGCTTATGACTTCAGATGTATCGATTAATTCAAGGGAGAACTCTGTGCCCCCGAAAACAGCTGTTATAGCTGCCATTTGTTCTGTGATGAATTCAGTTGACTTTAGTATGGCGTACGTCATGACAACCGCTGAAGCACAAAGCAAGGGTGCAAGCATGCTAGTGCTTATCCTTATAAGGCCCGCGGTGTCTGAGAGAAGAGTTCTTATATAGTCATCAAGCTTGTAAGTGTTAATCACCTGTTCCCTTACCGTCCTCGAGGCTTTTGCAGCGCTTTCCTGGTTTACATCTTCGAAAGAAGCAATCTGGGTTATCACGGAACGCATCTTCCCTGAAGGAAGCACGTTTTTCATCTCTGTCTCAAGGACTTCTTTCAAAGGTTTCTTCGAAGTTTTAATCTTGCTTTTTATAGTGGAAAAAGCAATTACGACAGGGTGTTCTTTGAATCCTAATTCGTTATAATCATCAACAACTCCATCTATAACTCTTTCAAAAGGGGAGTTAAGGGTGTAATACGTTGAAAAGCTTTGAAGTATGAAAGGAAGGTCTTTTTCAACTTCTTCTATGTTCTTCCATATCCTCGTATAGGAACGCACGTAGGAAGCAGAATAAATCTTTATACCTACCGCGAGCCCAGCGGCGAGGAGCCATGCGAGCGCGAAAAGAAGGAAGCTGTCAGTTGTACCTGCCGGGTCCTGAAGGACTTGTACTATAGCAGGTATGGCTGGCAAGCCGAAGACAATTGCTACGCCTATCGCAATGTAAGTATACATTGAGGGAAGAGGCTTGTAATCCTTGTGGTCTTTCATCCGTATAGTATCAACCTGTATTCTCTTGGAAGAAAATGAAAGGGCTGCTATAAGAACGATTGCAGGAAAAAATATTACATATACAAATGCAAGTATTTCTGCGCGGACAAGCTCTGGCATGAATACGGCGAGGATAGGAAGGCCTAAGAGAGAAAGGATTGGAAGCATTATACCTCCTCCTATGAGGAGCTTTGTCTTTTTTGACAGCTCTTCAGCAGACCTCTTTCCAAGAGTCATGTAGTCAATCATCAGTGTTTCAATGGTCTCCCTGATAAGCCTATCCCTGTCTTCTTCTTTTGAAAGCGCAGCCATCTGAAGCAGCCTAAGGCCTTTTACGAACTGAGGATTAACATCGTTCCATACAGGGACGTATTCGTTTAACGCGTCTCCAAGGGTTCTCACAGTTTTTCTTCTGAGCTTGTTGTTTATATCCTTGAACTGCGAATTCAGGATTCCATGGATGTTCTTCTCAGTTTCCATGAATGAGTATTCCATGCTTGAACCTGACTGGACGTACGTGCTGAGGTGAAGGATTGCTCTTAGCATTTCTTCTGAGTACTCCATAATCCTATGCGTATAGAATATGTTCACAGGGTAAAGGTATAGTACTACTGCTCCAGTCAGGGATACAAATAAAATAGTGGCTGCTATGAATCCAGAGATAAAACTTGTTATAAAAGCAGATATAACTCCGAGGAGGAGAATGATTGCAGAGGTAAAAACCACGCTGTTAGCCGAGTAAGGAAATACGACGAAGGAAAGCTTTTTCTCAAGCTTGTCCAGCTTCAAGTCGTAGTCTATAGATTCTCCTAGCCTGTAAATATTTGTGAAGTCCGCGCACATTATTTATCTCTTCCCCTTGCCAAAATGCTTTTAAGCTCTTTTGTGAAAGTGTTCATGAACTGCCTTTTGTTTTCTTCTGACTCAAAAGGCTTTAATTCCTTAACAAGCCTCATGAACAAGTTGTTCTGAGCCGAAAGATAATTTGCCTCCAATAAGGCAGGTTCTCCTTTGCTTAACTCCAGTAGTGTTTCCTTAGCCCAAGACCTTAAATACATATCATCAAGGACTGAGTTGTAATCCTTATAACCTTCTGTGCGGGCAAGGATGTTCTGGAGGGTCACCGATTTCCCTTTCAAAAGATAATCTGTCGGCTCTAATTCATCTGTATGAGGGTTATACTTGAACAAGTCCTGGAAGACAGGGGTGTCCTCCCAATCCTTAAGGACTTCTGTTACCTGAACAACCCTTCTCTTCCTCCCTACTCCTGAAGGGTCTTTGATGAGGTTTTGTATTATTATAATGTCTGTGGCCTTAAAAGAGCCTTTTGGAACGCCTAAATCATTTACAACCCTGTCATATACACCGTAAGGGTTATCCGCGTGTATCGTTCCGGCTACAACGTTACTCATCGCTCCTACACGCATTGCTTCGTAGAGTATCTTGGCCTCAACACTCCTAACCTCTCCAACTATAAGGGCTGAATCACCAAGCCTCAGAGATGTCCTCAGGCCTTTATCGAAAGGTATTTCAAGGCTTTCTTCTATAAGCGCAGACCTTACTTTTAACGGAAGTATATCGTAGCCTAAATCCTTGTATTCCGTGACCGGCAACTCCTGGGTGTCCTCTATGGTTATAATCCTGTACCTTTGAAGTATTTCCAGTATGAGACTTCCAAGCAACGAAGTCTTACCAGAACCCCTGGGCCCGGCTGTAAGGAAAGACCTCCCATGAGATATAACCAGGCTCATAAATCCTGAGAATAATGAGTTAACAGACTTGTTACGCATGAACAACGGAAGAGTCCACGGCTTATTCCTATGCTTCCTAATAGAAAAGCCTACGCCGAACAATGAGAAAGGAGAGATTATGCCTGCAACCCTTGCCTTTACGCCTCCAACGGAGAGCTCCCCATCGATTTGTGGCTGTGCCTTATTCAAAGGCCTCCCAGTACTCATTTTAAGTCTTGTAAGAACGAAGTTCAAGAAGTCGTCGGTAGCATAAATATTGGAAACGCATTCCTGGAAGTCACTGTGTATTATTCTCATACTGGTCTTATACGCAGGAGGGTTAATGTTAATTTCTAGTATTTTGTCATCGAGCAATAAGTGTTCTAATATACCATAACCTTTATACCACCTCTTTATGTGCTCGTGGTCTGTATCACCTGTTTCCTTGAATTTTTCAAGGGAATCATATATTCTTGGGAGCGCTCTCAACAACAATTTTGATTCTGGCAGCTCAATCGTGTAAATGTAATGAGTTCCTTTTTCGTCAAGGAAAATCTTGACTTTCGCACCGGTGGGAAGCTGGTATATGTCAACTATCCTGGCATTATCAGGGGGCGGTGAAACGTGGACGTCGAGAAAGAAAGGTATAACGCTCTTAAGATTTAAGTCTTTGTCGTACATCTTTGTAAAATACTTTGTCTTGACGAATATATAGGATGCGTTGGACTTAATACATCTTTCTCTTAACTCGTTGCTTTGCTGAGGGCTTGTTATAGCCAATTTTTCTTTTTCTGCATCTATTATAAGTAAGTCCTCATCCTCCATTTTAATCCCTGAAAAACTGTATTTAAGGTTATTAATCTACCCCTTTAAATATTTCTGCAACTCCTCAAGAGTAGTCTTATCTATAGAGGGGGCTGCTTCCGATAATTATTTATATTAAATGAATACGAATGAATACCATGTTTGAATCTTTAGGCTTGGGGCAGGGAAAGAAAAAGGAGCCTCCTGAAACGGATGTAAGAGCAGCTATACAGATGCTCTCAACAAGTATTGAAGCAATAAACCAAAGGCTATCCGGGACGAATCTCGACGATTCTTTCAACGCATCGCTTAAAGAATTCCTGCCAAGAGTGCAAAAATCGCTCCAATACCTAGGCCATGAAACGGACAAGATGCAAAGAAACATCACGGAGATGAACAACAGCTTCTACAAATTCGAAAAAAACATAGAAAGCATAATAAACAGCTTAAAACAAAATATAACGCAACAAAACGCGAAGATAAGCGACGCGATAGACAAGATAGACTCAACACAAAACCTGACAACCAGGACGGTAGAGTCAAGCAACACCAACTTTACAAAGAAACTCGACCAAATGATAAACATACACTTGCAAGAAATACAATTATTAAGAGAGCAAAACAACGAATTCGTAAGAAGAATGACTAGTCTTGAAAACTACATAAAACAATTAGTCGAACAAAAAAAATAGTTAACCAGCACAAGTAATATTTATACCTTCTTCTATCCTATGAAAAAAACAGTTGTATTCATGCGTAAAGAAAAACCTTTGGGCTTCAGGACTTGTAAGATTCAAAACAACGCTCTCAGTTACGTTACAACGGCAACTCCTACACCTCAACTCCTCGTTAATAGAACCACAAATACTCCTGCCGCTAGTCTCAAGCAAAACACCTGAAGGAAGAGAAACAACAGACCTCTGATACGTATCAACAGGCATAGCACAAACAGAATCACACATCCTATACAAGGAATCAACGGCGCCCTGAACAGCCATAACCTTATCATCCTCAGACTTAATAACAACGAACTGCACCATCACCCCTATCGCAAGCAAAACACTAATAATACCCACGATAACCCAAACAGTCTCTTCCATTTTACAACCCAAAAAAAAGTGTTAAAAAAAGAAAAAAAAATTAGCCGTCTTCTAAGAACACATCGAAGCCGCCCACGTTAAACCAATGAAGATCATGCATACCATCGCCTTTTACACACTGATGATCAACTTCTCCAGTGCGTACGAGGTCTTCGGCAAGCTGAGCTCTTTGCTCAGGCTCATGACCCTCCCAATGTCTTTCAAGGAACCTCCTACAACTAGTATGATCTATACTCTGACCGCAACACCTATCAATCATCGCGTGGCAAGGAACAGCATCCTCACACACCTTTACACCACCAAGCAATGACTGGTCAACATTCAACTCACCATCAAGGTTCAAATCAAGGAACCTGGGCTCTGAAACAGCGTCACTCGCATACGCCAAGCAAAAAGACGCCATAGCCGAAGTAGTACAACCCCTTGAAGAAGCTTCCTGACAAGCAGCGTTACAATGCTGCCTAGCACTATCCCTAATCTGCTCTTGCTCCCTCGCCCTGGCCTCCTCGTCAAGGCGGCTTTGCTGCTCGGACAACTGGCCCTGGAACAACTGCAACAAAAGCAAAGCCACCGCCAGAATAACGAATAAAGCCACGAAAATCTCAATCGGCTTCTCAGTTCCCTTTTTGTTAAAAAACATTTTTACTTTCACCTCTCAACTATTAACCTCGATACGCCCTTGAAGAGGACGATACCATATGAACAAAGCACTAGGACTACCATCGATATCAACATTGAACTCCCAACTGCCTTCCGCATCAATCTCCTCTCCATCAAGCAATTGGATATTGTCAGCGACGTCTCCCCTTACAATGTAGCAAAGCTCATCATCCAGCCTGCCATGGAAATCCCTCAAGCACTGCTCGCCGAGCAACCTTACCCTATCCTCGGTAACATCTCCTACATCAACCATTTTATCCATCAAATCCTCATCATCCAATCCTGGCAGGTTCCTAATATCATCGCTCGCCCTGTGAAGGTTAGTGCTTGCAAAGCCAAGCACAGCAACGCCGACAACTAAAGCGACGAAAAAAACAACCATTACGCTAATCGGCAGCTCCATAAACCATCAACCCTTAGGCAAATGAGCCTTCACAAAGCTCTCCATATACGAATATGACGCTAACAACAATAACAATGTAAAACCAATGAAAATCATTAAAGCCAGCTCTGCCTTCAAATCGAAAATCGCAGCCAAAGCAAATGATAAGGCAGCGGTAAGCAAAGACAAAGAGCCAATGTAAAGCTGCATCCAGCTATTATGAATTAAAAACCTATCCTTCTTCTTCTCCAAGTACAACTCCTTGAGAAGAACTGCTTCGTAAACAACGAACAAAACAACAGCCACAAGGTAAGACGCCAAAAGAATAAGTGTAAGGCTCTGAAAAGGCAACAAAGCGTAAACCATCAAGCCAACAAGTACAAGCGTTAAAAACAACCAAGCAGTCCTCAAAAACCTGTGCTTATCCCTCATACTCACCTTAAAAACTCACCTCAAAACATTTTACTACAAAGAATGTTTTTAAATCTTTCTATTATTCAGGCTCTGTCCCAAATCTCACATTTTATTGCTGCGAAAACACCACTGCGTCCTGCCTGGCGCAGGTTCATCGTCAAGCAAGCTGCATGAATCGCTTGCTCTCCTGGCTTGTTTCAAGGCAG
>PWLK01000028.1 GCA_003560545.1 Candidatus Woesearchaeota archaeon
CCCAACGCCACCATGGTCTGGAGCGCCATGCCCTTCAAGGGAAACATCTTCCTCACCGATACAAACAGTGGGCTGTGGAGCGTCCAACTCCAGCCCCGGGATCCGGTGGTTCCGTGATCGGTGACCGCTGACACCGATCCGGGGGGGCCGATAGCATGGCCCCGTCTTCCGAAATGGGTCTTAGGCGTCACCGGTTCTAGACCAGGGCGTCAACTTAGGGGAACTTGCGGTGCGCTCCTGCGAGGACGCTCTCCTCCCACCGCTCCCCCTTCCCTCACCACTCATCCAAGTCCTGCGGTCCAGCGGGACCAAGTCGTCCTCGACTAGCCTCCAGCAGGGCGGGGGGGTCGTAAACGTCACCGGCTTTGATCACAATGCGAGGGTGCCGGGTGTTCGTGATATCCGCGAGTGGGTTCCCTCGCAGTATGACCAAATCGGCGAGCTTTCCTTCCTCGACGGTCCCCAATTCGTCGTCCACTCCCAATGCTCGGGCGGCATTTATCGTCCCGAAGCGAAGGGCCGAAGCTTCCGGAATTCCGGAAAGGACGAAGACGTGAAGCTCGCGGTGCACACCGAAGGGCGTGAAATACTCGCCCCAAGATGGGTGGTCAGTGCCCAAGGTGATCCAATCGCCGCCACCCAAGTCGTAGAACTGCTTGATGAGCTGGACCTTGACCCGGAGAATCTGTTCAAAGGTCTCGTTCAACGGTCGCGGGAGCCGCTCCTCGACGAGTTCCCGAGCGTATGGGGTCAAGTAACCCATCTCGTCCTCGAAATATTCGTAGAGTTCGGCCGGCTGGCGCTCCCCGAAGTACCCATAAGTGGCGATCGTCGCATTGAAGAAGGTGCGCGAGTCGATGTATTGACGGGCGATCCGTTCGAATTCCGGCATGTCCGGGGTCATCTCCACCAACGAGGCGTACGCGGATCGGTCCGGAGTCATCGCATCCCCTCCCATGAAGTGCTCCACCCGGTCAATCCCGATTTCAATGGCGTCCCGGGGATTCACTGAATCTCGGAATCCCGAACCCAAGTGCCCGGTCACGGTCACCCCGTGGTGATGCGCTCTTTCAACTAAGGCCTCAAGGTGTGGCGCAGTGATCCCCTTCGCCTTGAACCCTCGCGCCCCCTGCTCGACCCAATAGTCCACCTCCTCGTGTATCTCCTCCCTGGTGATCTCAGGATCCCATCCCTGGCGATCCGCCCCGAAATACGGCCCTGAGTTGAAGACACGAGGGCCAACCTGCTGACCGGATTCGATCCGAATCCGAAGATCCCGCATCCGGTAGGGCTGCACCTCGCCGGCGGGGAAGGTCGAAGTCACCCCATTCGCAATGAACAGTCCCGGATACACCTCCGTCTCGTCGATCCGCCCCTCGCCCCTAAGATCGATGGCATAGTGGGCGTGGAGGTCGAAGAGCCCGGGAATGATCACCTCGCCCTCGGCAAGCTCGATCACCTCAGCCCCCGCCTCAACCGCCGGCTCAGCCCGCTCGCGACCAATGGCAGCGAAGCGTCCATCCCGAATTACGATACCAGGATTCTCCCGGAGCTCGTGGCCGGTCCCGTCGAAGAGTCCTCCTCCCTTTACCACCAAGACATTGGCGTTCCCAAGTTCAGTTGAAATCTCCTCCGCATCACCCGACTCGTCATTCAACCCGCAAGCCGTTGCTCCCAGAGACAGGCCTACACCTGCCAAGAGCACCAGGAGGAGCTTCCAAGCCCTCCTCCCCAACAAGGGCCGCGCCGTCCGCCCATTTCTACCCATTCTCATCGTCGTCCTCGTTAGTTCCTGGGAATCCCCACTGTGGCCTTGTCCACCCCCTGACTGCTCCAAGGGACGAATAACGAATGCCTGGCGCGGGACACAGCCTCTCTCTTGCGTACCGCTGGCCTCCCGTCCCCCGTCCCAAAAACACGGGGAGGCCAAGGACACGTCAGTTCGCGATGTTCGGATTATTCAGCCGCTCGACATCAGGAAGAGGAACACAGGTCACGTTTCCGTAGCTCTGCCCCTTATGGTTTGTCCCTGTCGGAAAGGGGATGCCGTGCCGAAGCATGTCGTTGTACCGGTGTCCCTCAAGGAAGAGCTGCCGTCGACGCTCTTCGAGGACGATTTCCAGGAAGTCGCTTACCTCAGAGGCATCCAGCGTTGGCAAACCCTGGTGGTCTCGGACCCGGTTGATGGCATTGAGCCCCTCCGAACCTCCTTCTGCCTCCGCGAGGATCAACTGGGCTTCAACCCAGGAAGCGAGTGGCTTATTCGCACTCCTCGCACCGTACTTGAGTTGGTCCCACTGCGGGGTGACCCCATCCTGACCGTCAGCCCCAGAGAATTCCACGAGGACCCTTGGGTCCGGAACTCCTTCAGTCAGTTCCAAGCCACGGTAGTTTGGACCCACCGACATGAAGTCAGCATCGGTCAGGTTGTAGATGCGGTTTTCCCGTCGCGGCCTCACCTCAGAGTGCTCGACGTATTTCACGAAACCCTCGGGCACCTGGGCCGCATCGCTAGCCGCCTCCGCTGAGCGACCCAGGTTGAGACGCACTCGGGCTCGCCCGACGTAAGACATGTTCAGAATCTCTTGATCCCCGACCTGCTGGGCCAATTGGATTGCTTCGGAGAAGCGCTCTTCTGCTGTCTCCAAAACCTCAACCGGTGTCATGAGCGGCCCGTTGTCGACGGACATCTCGCAGAAGCCTTCGCCCAGAAGGGTGTACGAATAACCTGCATAGGCCGCCAACTCCGCCAGGAGTGCGGTTCGGTTCGGAACCTCGGCGTCGGAGAAGTTCCGGATCCGGGCGGCCCCATCATCAGCCAGAAAGCGGGCGCGTTGAAGGGGTGTGTAATATCCGAGACCTGAGGCCGATCGTGAGTTTGGACAACTGCCTGCAGTACCTTGGATTTCCACATCTCCACGCCACCCCCAGATATTGGCGTTGAGGAAGAATGTCGAAACGATGAATTCCTCAGTGAGTACCGCCGTGGTCGCCACGTAGCTGCTGAAGGCGCACTCAAACTCCCCCACAGCGCTCACCACCATGGTGTTCGCCAGGGAAGGGTCATTCAGTTCGCTTTCCTCAACCTGCCCAGGGATCTCGACCTCGAGGAGCGTATCACACCCGGTGAGGCCCGCCAGTGCGCCCACCCCGAGCAGAGCCAACAGGTGGAATGGAACTGAAAACCTCCTTCTTGGGGGCGAAGAGCTCAACTCCTTCTTAAGGTGTTCCTCTCTTGTTGGCCCCGCGAGAGACCCTGCCGCTGCAACACAGCGCGTCATGGTTCGGTTCTTCATCGTCCCCTCCTCAGAAGCTCACACGGAAAGTAATATTTGCGCTTGCGGTAGGCGGCAGAACGGTTTGGAAGTCCGCTTGCACGTCACCCATGGAGCGCATCTCCGGATCCCAGGTCCAAAGCCCACCGCGCTCAGCGTCAACACGCCCATCCCTAGGGGTGCTCCAGCCATGCTTGGCCGTCCAGAGCATCCAGAGATTCCGAGCTGAAAGGTTGACCGATGCCCGGGAGGCTCCGAATCGCTCGGGCCAGGTCTCGGGAAGGGTATAGCCCAGCGACACCTCGCGGAGGCGGGCGAAGCCCGCCTCGTATACCCCCATGTAGTCGTTCTCGCGGGCTCGGGTGGCCTGGACTAAGGGATCGTCACGACGAAGCACCGTCTCGGTGATCCCCAGGTTGTGCATGGCCCGCAACTCTGAATTGAATCCATAGTGTCCCCCCAAGGCCTCCACCCGAGTATAGAACCGTACGTTCTGAAAGAGAGTGAACGTGGTATTCAACCCCAGTTGCCAGGTTGGGAGCGACGGACCGAGGTAAAGGCGCCCGGCATCGTCGCAGGAGATCGCCTCTCCGCCCATCTCAGCCCCATCACGGCCCCGGCCCGAATCGCACAGAGCTTGAGTCACAAACCCTCCCTCATCAATCTCGGCGGAGAGAATATTCAGGAAGAAGAATCCACCCACAGGGAAACCAGGTCGATGTTCCTGCCGGCCGCCCGCACTCCGCATGTCCAATCCACCCAAGTCTTCCACCCGGCTTCCTGTGGTTGAGAACTGCGTGCCCAGGTCCCATGCAAATCGGGGGCTCTCGAAGATCCGAGCGTCCACCGAGATCTCGTTTCCCCAACCCCTCACCTCGGCCAAGTTCACAATCTGATTCCCGGAAAACCCAGTGGAGGGAGGCACGGGCTGCTGGACGATAGCGTCTGTGACCCACCGCTCGAAGCGAGTGAACTGGACGTCGACCCGTCCATCCAGGAAGCTGGCATCAAAACCGAACTCGAGCTCTTCGCCCCGCTCGGGCGCAAGCTCGGGGTTCCCGAAAGCTTCGGGGACCAACGAGGGATTGTCCTGCTTTCCCACCTCCGGGCCGTATAACCGAGCTGCATCGAATGTGCCGGGCTGCTGTCCCGCGGCGCCCCAAGCTGTCCTGATGCGAAACTGGTCCACCGAGTCCCAACGCCAGAATGGCTCCTCGTGGAGCACCCAGGCGGCACTCACTTTGGGATAGATGGCCGCATCAAATTCAGCTCCGAATGCGGAGTTATCGTCAGCACGAACTGCCGCAGTTAGGAAGAGCCGGTTCTTCCAGTCCATCTCTTGCTGGAAATAGACCCCCACCGTGGCGTTCTCAGTAAAGATCTCCGACGCGGAGAACTGCGCCCCACCACTGATCGTTGTGATGGGGGGGGCCGGAAATTCACTCCCGCTTGCCCCGATCTGGCTCGTCTCAGTCCGGTAGTACTGGAACCCAACCGAGCTCGTGAGTCCCAAGTCGTCAGTGGCTTGCCAGCTCCCGGACCCCGAATAGTCGACGGTGAGGAAGCGGCGGCTCGCTCTGATCTCGCTTTTTTGACCCAACCCCAGCTGGCCGTAGAAGTGTGATGCCCCTTCACCTTGCCGGGGATAGAGTGTCCAGTTTTTCTCTTCGTTCAAATCGAGACCGACTGTCAACCGATGGGTCGACCACCCTGCGGTGTAATCCAGCCCCAGACTAGTGGTGATCCTGTCGTTGTCTGCCCGAGACTGGACCTTGGGCCACTCCTCCGGAGGCGCCACCATCCAACCCCGTTGCGCCTCGTTGAGGGTCCTAGGATTTGACCAGATCAGATTGCTGAAGGGATCAGGGCCGATTCCGGGTTGGACCAAGCGAGTCCTGCGCTGCGAGTAACCCGTCCCCACCCTGGCAGTCAGGTTGTCCGTCAGAAGAAGATCCAGGTTCACACGAGAGCCGAAAGCCTCGTTCCAGTTCCAATCAACGACCCCTGTCTGGTCATCCCACGAGGTGGAGGCATAGTATCGGACCTGATCTGTGCCTCCCCGAACATTCAGGTTGTACCCCTGGGTCTGCCCGTAGCCGAAAATGCCCCCGGTATGATTGACGCGCTCATTACGGTAGATGTTCACCCCCTCGAGTTCACCCGTGTCTGGGTTCGGATACCACCGAAGGCCAGCCCGGTCCTCAGGCGCCCACATCCAATCAGTGCCGGCCCGGGCGGTAAACTCGAACTGGGGCGCGCCACTGGCACCTCTCTTGGTTATGACTTGGATCACCCCGTTAGAGGCCTCCGTTCCGTAGAGAGTGGCGGCGGAGGGTCCTTTGATCACCTCTATGCTCTCGATGTCCTCAGGCCTGAGATCATCCAGACGGCTCACTCTGGCTCCACCCCGCTGCCCCGGACCCCGAGTGGCGTCGCTATCCATTCGGACCCCGTCGATATAGACGATGGGATCGTTGGAGAGGGCCATGCTACTGATCCCTCGTACCCGAATGCGGGCCCCCGTACCTACCTGCCCGGCACTTGGAAGTACCTGCATTCAGGGAGTTCGGGCACCGATGAGTTCGTTTACGCTTCGTACAGGAGCGACCTGCACGATACTGGCAGCGTCCACCGTCCCAACAACGTTTCCGATAGCACGCCGCTGCTGCCCTCCCGCCGTGCCTGTAATGACAATTTCATCAAGCCCGAGAACTTGTTGCCTCAGCTCAAAGTCTATCGTGACTACGGCGTCGTCCTGAACTTGCACGGTTTGCCGGCCTGTCGCATATCCCAGGCGCTGCACCTGGATTTCTACCTCGCCACTCGGCACGTTACTTATGGTGTAGCGACCACGGCCGTCGGTTAAACTACCGAGCCCTGTGCCGACCACTTGCACCTGGGCGCTGGCCAGGGGCTCTCCGGTCCCCGCCGCTGTCACGACCCCTGTGACCGTGCCGACCTGGAGCGAGACCCCATCGGAGGCAGAAGGTGTTGGCGAGGACGGTGACGCGAAGCCGTTGAGGGGAGTGAGAGCCAAGATCGACACACCCGCCACGAGGGTCAGTCCGAGCCAGAGAAGTCTGCTCAAGAGGCGCGGGCGAGGCCGACTCCTCTCAAGAGTGCCGTGGCTGCCAAGAGTTATCGTGCTGCCAGTCATGGAAACCCTCTCGATTTGTGGGATGAATTCGGCTGGCCAGGTCCCAGGACGCAATGCGCACGCTCAGATCCCACCCAGTCCTAGTGGCAGGACCGAGGCGTAGGCCCAACCGACCCTGCGATTCGGATCCCCCTGGCAACCGGAGCAATCCGTCTTCGTCGCAACTTTTTCCAGTGTAAATAGGGCTATCACCTGACTCTCACCGCCATCTCACCTCGGTGATAGTTCCCAAAGGTGAGCGGCACGTGATGATGCAAGGCATATTGAGCGCCTCGCCCCGGACATCCTTCCGGAATCTCTGAAACAGAACTCTCACGGAGGTCGCAGTGATCGGAACGACGAACCACGTTGGCCATTTCCTATGGAGCCTGCTGGTTCTCCTCGGCGTTCCATCTCTCGGGGCGCAGGGCATCCCTCATTCCTCGTCGATACATCAGGCGGCACGATCCCAGGGTTGTCCCTCGGTAGCCAGTGCACCAGCCATCCGAAACGCCCGTGGGAGTGAGGAGCAAGTGCGGGCTAGACTACTGAGACCGGAGGACCCGAAGATGAACCGGCGAGCCCCGGAGCGCTTCGAATTCTGTCTACTGACTACGAAAGGTGCCATTCACTTCGAGTCCTACCGTAGTTGGGCGCCTCACGGGGTAGATCGCTTCTTCAACCTCCTGGGTGCTGGATACTATGATGATACCCGTATACATCGGGCCGTAGCGGACCGATGGGCCCAGTTCGGAATTCATGGGGATCCTGAGGTTTCTGAAGTTTGGCAAGACCGGACGATCCCTGACGATCCGCCAGGAGTCGGAAACGAGCGGGGAACACTAGCCTTTGCCTTCGCCGTCCCAGACGGTCGTACGACCCAGGTATTCATCAATCTTAGAGACAACCGCCAGAATCTTGATGCAGAGCCCTTTGTCCCGATCGCACGGATCATTGGAGGACTCAGTGCAATCGACGAGATCTTTACCGGATACGGAGAGACTGCAGGTGGTGGTATCCGGGGTGGAAACCAGACCCCTATCTTAGAGGGGGGAAACGAGTTTCTCGATGAAAACTTCCCCCTTCTCGACCAGATCTTGGCAGCTGTGATCATAGCCAAAGACTGATTCAAGAGTGGCGACGATCCGAGACCCGGCAGAGCGGTGGATCTACTCCGATCGGCTCCTTCCCCTAGACCAACAGCCCCTACCCCACCCCCATCACGTTCACCACGATCTCACGGGTCCGGGGGCGCGTGTCGAAGTCCATGAGGACGATCTGCTGCCAGGTTCCCAGGGGGACCCGGCCCTCCACCACCGGCAGGGCCAGGGAGGG
>PWLK01000055.1 GCA_003560545.1 Candidatus Woesearchaeota archaeon
AAAAGGACACTGGGAGCTAGCGTTAGCTCTCGAAAAGCCCGAACAATACGTTCTGAACTGCTTTGTAGACTGGCTTGCTACAACATTTTTTTATTCCTGTCCCGACTTTCGGGACAGAGCCCTTTTTTTTAAATCCTTAAAAAAGTATATTTATAAATAAAATGGTTTTTTTCTCTAATATGGCGTGGGTTAAGGCAGATATGCATTTGCATGCAAACGAAGATATTACTAATAGATTTATTAATTATTCTGCGAAGGATTTAATTGACTTAGCAGCCGCAAAGGGCTTCAGGGTTCTCTCTTTTACTTTTCACGACCAGTTATTCTATGACGAGGACGTTTTTGATTACGCTGCGAAGAAAGGAATATTATTAATTCCTGGCACGGAAGCCACGATTCAAGGCAAGCATGTATTGATTTATAATGCTAATAGGGAGGAACTTAGGGACATCAGGAATTTTAATGATTTGAGATCTTTGAAGAAAAGGAATAAGAATGTCTTGGTTGTTTCCCCGCATCCTTTTGCTCCCATGAAAACTTCTATGAATGGAATGTATGATAAGTACAGCGATGTTTTCGACGCTTTGGAATGCGTTCATCTTTACACAAGGTTCTTCGATGTTAACAAGAAGGCGTGGAGGGTTTCAAGGAAAGAAGGAAAGCCTTTCGTGGCTAACAGCGATTTGCACTTCAAGCAGTTATTCGGAAGCCATTACACCATGGTAAAAGTCGAAGGAGACTTAACCACTACCAAGGTTTTAAGCGCTATAAAGAAAGGAGATGTTAAAATCCAGACAAAGCCGTTGAAGCCATTAAAGGCGTTAAAAGCAGTATCAATGAACCTTATAAGCAGAGAATTCTAGTTAATCTTTACCTTTTTCCCTATGGCTTGTCCTGGCATCCCCGTCTCAAAAGCCACTCGGAGAGCTCCTTTGTTGCCATGACTGCTCTTTACTTCCCCGGAGATGGCTTTCTTTCCGGTATTGTATACTACTTTCTTGCCTACAAGTTTGGATGCGGCTTCCACTGAGTCAACCCCGTCCACTCTTACAACCATTTGGTCTCCGGAGACGGTGTGCCTGCCACGCCTGAAATTAATAATTGTTCCGTCCATAGAATCGTGGGAGAAGACAATGCTTTATAAATCTTACTTTCGGCCAAGAATTTTCTTTCTCAGGTATTCCTTGCCATTCCAGTCCAAGACTTCCTTTAAGACCTCCTGGATCTTTGTTACAGGTATAACTTTTATCTTCTTAAGCCGGTCCTCGTCCACGACGATGTCTTTCACGTTGCTCCTAGGCACAAGGACTTTCTTAATACCTGCATCGATAGCAGCTTCTACTTTGCTTGATACGCCGCCTACAGGGAGGATTTCCCCGCGAACGCTTAATGAGCCTGTCATAGCGTATTCTTGCCTGACAGGGAGGTTTTTTAAGGCGCTTATAACGCTAAGCGCAACGGCAACGCTAGCACTATCTCCTTCTACGCCTTCATACGTTTGGAGGAATTGGACGTGGATATCGTACTTATCCCTTATGTCTTCGCCGAAGTACTTCTTGATGATAGCAGAAACGTTTTTTACGGCTTCCCTTGCTATTTCGCCTAGTTTCCCTGTAGCGATGATTTCTTTCTCCTTACCAGGAGCTACTTCTGCCTCTATTGGAAGGATTATCCCGGAATAGCTGTCTCCTTCGCCGATGACAGCAAGCCCGTTAACGCGGCCGACTTGCTTGCCCTTTGTAATTATGACTTCGTATTCTTTTTTCCTTTCAATATACCTGTCAGCAAGCTGTTTTTCAAGGGTTCTCGCAATGTTTTTAGCTTCAAAAATATGGTTTGCAGTGACAATCTTAGCGTTCTTCTCCAAGGCAATATCGCCTGCTGCCCTTATTAAGCCTCCTAAGTCCCTTAAGCGAAGCGTTAAATGGCCTTTCCTGTTAGCCCTTCGTCTTGCTTCTTCAATTATGTAAAGCACAGCATCCCTCGTAAAATGAGGTATTCTTCCGTCTTTCCTGACTTCCTGAGCTACGAATAAAGCGATTTTATCCCTGTTCCCAGCATCATCTACCATGGTGTCTTTCATGAAGACTTCGTACCCGTAACCGCGTATCCTGCTCCTAAGAGCGGGGTGCATGTGCCTAATGGTTTCCATGTTGCCAGCAGCTATCAAGACGAACCTGCACGGGACCGGGTCGGTTCGCACCATTGCACCAGCGCTCCTCTCACTTTGACCTGTAATGGAGAATTTTCCTTCCTGCAAAGCCGTCAATAACTCCTGCTGGGTGTTAGGGGCTAATGTAGCGATTTCATCTATGAATAACACGCCCATGTGAGCCTTATGAATCATTCCGGCTACAACTCTTTCATGTGCAGGCGTCCCAAGCCCTCCGGACTGGAACGGATCGTGAAGCACATCCCCGAGGAGTGCCCCTGCATGCGCCCCTGTAGCGTCCAGGAAAGGGACTTGGTTCTTCCGGAAATTATCCACGATTATCTTAGGCACGTTAGCCCTGTCAGCCATTTTCTTGCCGAAATTCATGAACATAACAAATAATCCTAGGAGGACGAGGCCTCCTGCGAAGAACGCAGCAAACATTATTGCCCCTGCTGTAGGGCCTAGCTGTTCTGAGTAATAGCTCAGCGCAAACCAAGGTATTATCATGGCTGCAATCGCGACAATGAGAAGTATAACGTTTTGATTCTTAAAAACCTGGGTTCCCTGGGCTCTCGCACTGCTCACAATCTCCCTTCCTTTCCCTGCGGAAACGGTTCTTATATTGGGCTGGTTTTCATCGTTAGGGTTGGGAAACGCGAGAGTATCAACAAGCTTTTCTTTTGGGAGAAGCTCTGCCAGTGCTAAGCCAAGCATGCTTTTTCCTGTTCCCGGCTCTCCTATTAATAGGACGTGCCTTCTCTGCTGGCTGGACTTCTTTATGACTTCTATGGCTTCTTCCTGGCCTATAACCTGGTCTATGATTCTGTTAGATATTTTTAGTTCAGAAGTATCTTTGAAGTTAAGGTTCTTGCCTTTTGAAGTTTTTTGCGGTTTTGAAAAACCTTTCTTGGCAATCCCATATTTTTTCTTTTTTTTCATAACACTTCCCTGGCTTACCTGAAAAGGAGGATTATTTTAAAAGTTTTCGTTAAGCTTTCCGTTTTTTCTGAATGAATTCCGGTTTGGGAGTGGTAGTTAAGAAAAAAGGTTTTCTTTTTTCTGATTACCATGAAGGATGAAATGCTTGAGCGTTTAGGGCTTGTAGCGATTATCATAGGCTTAGCTGTGCTTTTCTACGTTGTGCTTGATTATGAGTACGTTGATGGTTTTTATGTTGAGGAAGACGAGCGGGCTTACTATGAAGGGGTTATATTGGGGAAGAGGTTTAACCCTGATAGTGGGTGGCTTTATGTTGAGGTTGAAGCGTGCAGGAAAGTAGGTGTGTTTTACGAAGATAATATTTCTAAGGGTGTAGGGGATGATGTCTTGGTTAAGGGGAATTTCAGGGATGGCGTTTTAAGTGCTAGTGAGATAAGATGAAAAAGCGAAATGCATAAAAAGCCCGTGTCCCAGTTGTTTGTGTTATGGAGCAAAAGCAGGTTGTTGAAAGCATTATTTCTGATGTGAAGCCTTCTCCTGGTGTTATTGTTAAAAGGCTTACCGGTGAAAGGATACGGTTTGAGTGCAAGGGAAAAGAAGGATTGTTGGTTGAGGTCTGGACGGATTTGCTTGGAAGGTATCACGGGCATGGCATGGATTACAAAGACGGGATTTATTCCAAGGAATTTGAATTGAAGGAAACAGGTTTTTTCAGGGCAACGATTAGGTGGCGTGCACCTAAATCAAAGCATTGGGAGTGGTATGAGGCTAGCGAGGATAATTTCGCTGAGATACAAGTAGATCCTGATTATATCAGGAAGAGCGTTGTCTATAACGCATTCATAAGGTTTTATGGCCATAAAAAGATAACCAGGAAAGGAATGGTTGAGTTCGGGCAGTCAGGGACTTTTGACGACTTAAAAAAGCGTTTGGATGAATTAAAAGAAATGGGTGTGAAGATACTTTACCTTAACCCAATCCATCCGATAGGGGAGTTGTACAGGCATCATAATCCTCACGATCACTACCCTAGTTATATGCAACCAGGGTGTCCTTACAGCATAAAGGACTATAAAGCGATAGACCCAGAAGTAGCTATTGACAAGGACCATTCGCAGAGCCCATACTCTTCGCTTTCTGAACCAATCAAGGAATTCAGGGAAATGGTTAAGGAGGCGCATAAGAGAGGAATAAAAGTTTACATGGACTTAGTGTTTAATCATACAAGCCACGACTTCATATTGCAAAGGCTTCACCCGGAGTGGTTCTTGTACAAGGAAAACATTAAGAGCTTAGAAGAACCCTATATTTACCCTGAGGAAATAAAGCAAGGAAAACCATGGGGGGATGCTAAGCACACGTTCTGTGCATACGACCACGGGTACTGGTGGGATGACGTTGCACAGCTAAACTGGGAGTACAAAATCCCGAAAGCAAGCAATGAGCCTCCTAAGAATCCAACTCTGAAAGAAATGCACGAATACTTTAAGAGTATTCCTAAGTTCTGGATAAAACACGTTGGCATAGATGGGTTCAGGTGTGATGTTGCGTACAAAGTCCCTCCGAGTTTCTGGAAGGAATGCATACACGAAGCAAGAGCGTACGCAAAAAAGACAAAGGCAAACAAATCCAAGGATGTGGTGTTCATAGCAGAAAGCTACGTGGATGACTTAAAAGAATTATTAGAAGCCGGGTTCACAGCAACATACGGGGATTACTCAAATAAATTGTACAGCCCCTTAACGCTTAAAGGATACCTGGATTACATGTATAACATAAGCGGAGAATTCTTCCCTGAAGGAAGCCAGTTCTTCATGTTCCCGGAATGCCATGACTTCGTAAGGCACACAAAGAAATTGTTAGGAAGCCTAAGCCAGGACGAAGTCTTGGGCTCAAGGGCGAATAAGAGCAGGTGGCTATTGACTGCCATGTTGCCAGGAATACCAATGATCTTTAATGGCTTCGAAAAACTGGAGTGGCAGCAGGTAAACCTTTTTTCTTACAGCGATATAGACTGGGAATCAGATAAGGACTTAAAAGAATTCATAATAAAGGTTAACAAGATACGGAATAAGCATGAAGCACTACAAACAGGGACTTATGAATATGTTCCTTCAAACCAAGGCCTTAATGAAGCAGCTCAGTTATTCTCTTTTACGAGGATGAAAGGAGAAGAAAAATTCTTGGTAACCACCAACATGGATGTGAACAACACAGCAATAGCAAACATTTACCTCCCGGACAGCTTAGGACTGGACTTCAACAATGAATACAAACTGAAAGACTTAATGTCGAAGAAGACTTATACTAGGAAAGGAAAAGAAGTCCTTATATTATTAGGTCCTGGGGATAGCCATGTATTCAAAGTAAGCCAATGATGATGAGAAAATGTTATTAGAAGTTCTTGCGGCAACACCTATAATACTTGTAATCCTGTTATTGTTCTTATTCCGCAAGCCACTCGTATTTGCATCCCCGATAACTTTTATTTACACGCTATTGCTCGGGGCTTATTACTGGCAGGTACGACCCGTTATCCTGGTAGGTTCTGTTGCGAAAGGATTTCTTGTAGCGGTGGATATAATAATAATTATTTTTGGAGCACTGGTCTTCCTGGAATTTCTTAAGAAAACCGGTTTACTAGAATCCATAGAATATTATTTGAGCCGGATAAGCCCTGATAAAAGAATACAGATGATAATACTTGCGTGGTTCCTCGGAAGCTTTATAGAAGGAACAGCGGGGTTCGGGACTCCTGCGGCTATCGTTGCTCCTTTACTAGTAGGCCTCGGGTTTCCTGCAATTACAAGTGTTGCGGTAGCCTTAATCGCTAATAGCACGGCGGTAGCGTTCGGAGCGGTGGGAACTCCGATAAGGATAGGTTTTGAAGGCCTGGAGGTTACAGGTGTAGCTCAGCAAGCAGGCCTTATCAACTTATTCGCAGGAGCAATAATTCCTGTAATGCTCTTATTTGTGCTTGTTTATGGAGTGGAAAAAAGGTTTTCCAGGAATATCACAGAGGCTGTTCCTTTCGCGTTATGGGCTGGTTTTTGCCTGACAATTCCTTATTACTTTTTCACATTCTTAGGCCAGGAGTTTCCCTCGCTGCTCGGACCCTTGGTTGGCCTGGTCCTGGTTTCTCTAACTACTAAGCTGGGCTGGTTCGTTCCAAAGAATACGTGGACTATAAGTGATGCAAAGAAAAAAATATCATTACATGGAAAAGAGCCTTTGCTAAAGGTTTTCATGCCATACATATTACTCATAGGATTCTTGATAATCGGGAAGTTTACATTGACATCTTATCCTTTCACGGTAAGCGGGCCGATAACACATTCCTTGAATCCTTACAACCCTGGGTTTGCTTTCTTATTAGCACTTGTGGTTTATTCCTTGCTGTACAACGTCAGCTTTGCTAATATTGCAATGTCTGCAAAGCAAACCGTTAAGATATTATTAGTTCCCTTTACCGTAATATTCTTCATAGCTGGATTCGTACAATTAATGATGCACTCAGGAAACAATTACACAGGCCTGGAAAGCATGATAAACGTCCTGGCAGGTTTAATAGAAGTTAAAGCCCTCCCGTTCCTCGCACCGTTCATAGGAGGCTTCGGCTCATTCATAGCTGGGAGTGCAACTGTTTCAAACTTATTATTCGGCCAATTCCAAGCAACAGCCGCAGCCAACCTAGGCCTCAGTGTTGCAAGCATCCTCGCACTCCAACTAGTAGGAGCAGGTATTGGGAACATGCTCGCCCTCACAAACATCGTTGCTGCACAGGCAACCGTTAAGCTGAAGAACAGGGAAGCCGAGATATTCCTAAAAACACTCATACCAAGCATAATATACGCAGTAATAGCAGGCATCATAGGTCTCATCCTCGTGTACGTTTTCTAGGCAATATTTATAAGAAACAAAGTATTACTCGTAGTGCGCTGTGATGAAGTGAACACCCAATGACGCAATGGATGATTAAAAAGAGTAACTGCTGAGCGCCTACACAATCATTTTTTCAATAAAGCTTTTAAATAAACGTATTTGAAGGTGTTATATGAAGGTAATAAGGGATCCAAAGGAACAAAGGATAAAGGTAAAAGCAAAGAGCGCGGTGGTAGGAAGAATATCAAAGAAAATAAAAGGGAAAAACGATGATCACTTCCCTGCATTCATAAAGCTCTTCGATATAAACAATCCTCATAAAACCCATGAATTCCCGCATACGGTTTACGAGTTCAGGAACATAGAAAAAATAAGGATTAGAAGACTAAACGTATCCAAATACCTAGAAGGAAACCACTTAGTCATAAACGACTTGGAAGAACTTTATATTATTCATGAGCCCACGAAGCTAGTGCTCAAAGGATACCAGGTAGAAGTTGAAAACAGGCGTGCTGCTAAGAAGAAAAAATGATTGTTTTCTAAGCCCTTGTCTTTCTCGCAGGCACTAATAGAATTGTTGTATGCACAACCAAATCTTTATTCGAGGGCTTGAAAGATTTCGTTTTAACACTCCTTCTTGCCTTCTCAAAATAAGTGTCTTCAACCCTTCTCTTTTTTTCAGAATGCTTTCTTGAAAGCGAATCAATCCTTGCTTTTA
>PWLK01000047.1 GCA_003560545.1 Candidatus Woesearchaeota archaeon
GATTTTTGGTTCTGGTTAAAGCGATAGTTTTTTTAATTCTGTCTTTCTTTTTCTTTTTATGGAGGATGTTCACAAGTTTAGGTTGGTTAATAAGTTGAAGCAGGTTTATAGGATGAGTTCTTTGCCTGGTAGGAAGGAGAGTGCTGCTGAGCATTCCTGGGCTTGCATTGTTTTGGCGGATTTTCTTTTGCCTAGGATTAGTAGAAAGCTTGACAGGCTTAAGGTTTTTGAGTTATTATTGTATCATGATGTAGTTGAGGTTTATGCGGGTGACGTCGCTGTTCATCCCGGTGTTGGTAGTGATGGCAAGCAGGAGAGGGAGTTGTTGGCTGCTAAGAGGTTAAAGGAGGATCTTCCTAAGAGTATTAACAACAAGTTTTTTTCTTTGTTTGAAGAGTTTGAGAAGCAAGAATCCTGGGAAGCAAGATTTGCCAGGGCGGTTGATGCGTTGGAACCTGTTATTCACGAGTTGGATTACAAGGATGATTGGAAGGTTTGGTCAGAGAAATTCTTAAGGGAGAAGAAAGAATCTTATTTTAGGGATTTTCCGGAGTTAAGAGAGTTGTTTGAGGATATAATTGTTTTTGTGAAAGAGAATGATTACTTTAAAAAATAACGTGTTTTGTTCTCACTCCTCAATAGAAATATTTATATACTACTAATGGAATTATACTTCCATAAAACTTAATTATAGATTAATGGTTTTGGTGAAAACTAGAAGGGTGGTTTGAAAATGAAAAAGACTTTATTAATAATACTTGTACTTGTTTTGTTGGCTGTAGCTGCGTGTGACTTGGAGCTCGCAACAGAAGCGCCTATTAGTGAGGATGAGAATTTCACGATTAACCTCACGAATGGCGTTCCGGTAGAGGAAGATGAAGATGTTCCTGAGTTGCCCGTGGATGAATCCCGCGCGGTTCACAAGGTTACTGTAACAGAAGGTGAGCTTGCCAGGATTCCTGTGGATGCTTATGATCCGGATGGCAGGGATGTCGAGTTAGCTTTTGCTGAGCCTTTCAACGAGGAAGGCTTGTGGCTGACCGAAATCGGTGATGAGGGCCGTTACCTTATCCGTGTTACTGCGAGTGATGGCTTGGTAAGTGTTTCGGAGTACGTTTTAGTCGTGGTTGAGAGGGCTAACAGGCCTCCTGTGGTGGAGTGCCCTGAAAGGATAAGGGTTAGTGAGGGAGAGCTTGTTAATATTAGGTGTAACATTTTCGATGAGGATGGCGACCCTGTTGTTGTTAGTTATGATGGCTGGATGAGGACTAGTTCTTACAGGACTGATTTCGGGGATGCAGGAAACCACTCTGTGCTCGTGCGTGCCAGTGATGGTGTTAACGAGGTTTCAAGGACGGTTAATGTCGTTGTGGACAGGACGAACAGGCCTCCTGTGATTGAGCCTATTAATGATTCCGAGGTCTTGGAAACCGAAACGTTTAGTGTTTCCCCTGATGTTTATGATCCTGATGGTGACCTGGTTACGGTGTCGTTCTCTGCACCTCTAGATGAGGACGGGTCTTGGACGCCTGACTTTGGTGATAGGGGTACTTACACGGTAACTGTTACTGCTTCGGATGGCATTGATTCTGTTGAGGAGTCTTTCAGGCTCGAGGTTTTGCCTAAGAACAGGCCTCCTGTGCTTAAGCCTATTGATCCGATTGAGGTTGATGAAGGGGGGACTGTGAGGATTCCTGTTGAGGCTTATGATCCTGATGGCGACGATGTTATTGTGTCTTTCAGCGGCTGGATGGATTCTGATACTCGTGAGACTACGCATGAGGATGCTTATCCTGGTGGTTGTGATGAGCCTGGGTGTACTGCTACGTATTTTGTGAATGTCACGGTTAGTGATGGTGTGCTTGAGACGAGCCAGGAAGTCGAGGTTAGGGTTAGGGATGTGAATAGGCCTCCTGTTTTTGTTTGGGGAGACTAATAAAAACCCATTTTTTCTTATTTTTTTTACTTTTTAGTAGTAAAAAACCGAAAGTTTTTTATAGTTGTAAGTATATAAGCCTTACATGGAAACCCTAAGAATAAAAAAAGACGGCGAAGAAACCCTTGCCAACAAAATACAAAGCCTTGACGAACAACCAGAACTAATACGCAGGGAATACTCAGAAATCCTAAAACAACAAGACATCAACCCGGTCAGAATAATCGCTTCTTACCTACAAGGCAAAAACGTAGACGTATACCTAAGCGGATCCTCAGAAAGACAAGGCAAGCTCAACAAAATATCCGTACTCGGACTAGGACCAAACAAAAACATAGAGAAAACCATGAAAGAACTCGAAACCGCGGAACTACAAGGCAACGCTCCATTCCACTACAACAACGTAGAATTCCTAGTAGAATACGAAGGACCTAAACACACGAATCAAGGGTTAATGCACTCATACGATATAAAGAAAAAAAACCCTGACTCAAGAATGAGTTCTTTGTCCTTAGAACTAATAGCTGATTACAAATAATTTATTTCTTCTTATCCTCTTCGATAATACCGTACCCGATAAGCCTGAACCTTGTTCCGACACGCCTGCTAATACTAACCCTGCTCCCCAGTTCCGCGCAAACAGGAAGCCTTAGCCTGCACTTAAAAGAATTCTTTCCAAGCTCAAAAACCTGGCCAACCGTAGCCGCGCTGTTAACATTAAGCATTAATAACTCATGCATCTTTATCGGCTCAACCTTCAAATCTTCTTGGCTTCCCACAACCCTTTCCAGTAAGTGAACCTCGAGCTTTAACTCATTCCAAACCTTTGGAAGCTGCCCTTCCAGGCCAGCTATGTTCCCAACCAGGCTATCACTCTTAACCGCTGCCGGGTCAAGCCCTGTCAACAAGCCCATGGAGCCCCCAGGGGTTATCTCTTCAACCTCAACTCCCCCGCTCGTAATACTCCTTATCCCTGTAAACAACGGCTTTGAAACCAACTGGTTGTGCTCCTCAATTATCCTCCCAGGGCGTATCTCTATCCTATCCCCTTTCTTTAGCTTTCCCTGCTTCAAAGCCCCTCCAAGGATTCCGCCTACAAGCTTTTCAGGAGTCCACCCAGGCTTGTTTATATCAAAGCTCCTCGCCACCAAGAACCAAGGTGGCTTCTCCGGGTCACGCTCAGGCGTAGGTATTTTTCCCTGTATCGCTTGTATAAGGTAATGTATGTTTGCGCCGTGCTGCGCACTAACAGGGATTATAGGAGTGTTTTCATAGCTCGTTCCTTTGAGGAACTCCTTTATTTGCTTGTAGTTCTTCTTAACCCTTTCCTCATCTATCAAGTCTATCTTGTTCTGCGCTACCACAACATTCTTTATGCCGGCTATCTCTAAAGCCATTAAGTGCTCCCTTGTCTGCGGCTGCGGGCATGGCTCATTCGCAGCTACTAATAGTATGGCGCCGTCCATTATCGTGGCGCCTGCAAGCATCGTTGCCATCAAGGATTCGTGCCCTGGTGCGTCCACAAAGCTTACCTTTCTCAAAGGATTTGTGTCTTCGTTGCAATCATGGCATTTTTCTTTCACAGTGTACTTCTTGCATTTCGGGCACTCATAAAAAGTTGAGTCTGCGTAGCCTAGTTTTATTGTAATGCCTCTTTTTACTTCTTCAGAATGCGTATCCGTCCACTTCCCGGAAAGTCTCTCCGTCAAAGTCGTTTTTCCGTGGTCTACGTGTCCTACTAATCCTATGTTGACCTCTGGCTGCATATACTCAGAACTCTTTTTCTTGGAAGCCTTTTTCTTCACGGCTTTCTTTTTCTTAGAAGCTTTTTTCTTTGCAGCCATCCTCGTAGGTCGGAGAACAACTTTATTTATAAATCTTTACCATGCTTTGCCCTGCTAAAAATCATAATGTTTATAAACCACCCTCTTTTTCCCAAGGCTCATGGCAGAAGCATTATTGTTCAACAAGTGGAGCATGGAAGGCATATCCATATCTGACCCGGGCGTAGCTCCTTACATATCTTTTAAGCCAGTCATAGTTCCTAAGACAGGTGCGAGGTACGCCGGCAACAGGTTTCACAAGTCCAGAGTGTCCTTGGTGGAAAGGCTTATCAACAAAGTCATGGTTACAGGGCATAAGGGGAAGAAGCATTTTATTAGCTCAGGTCATTACACGGGTAAAGCCCAAAAGGTTTATGATTTAGTTGAGGACGCGTTGTCCTTGGTGGAGAAGAAGACTAAGAAGAACCCGGTCATGGTTTTGGCGAAGGCTGTTGAGAACGCTGCTCCCAGGGAAGAGATTGTTACGATTGAGTACGGAGGCGCTCGTTACCCTAAAGCTGTTGAGTGCGCCCCGCAGAGAAGGATTGACATAGTGTTAAGGTTGTTCGCCCAGGGGGCTAGGCAGAAGTCTTTTAATAAGAAGAGGACTTTTGAGTCTGCTTTGGCGGATGAGATTGTTAATGCTTACGCGATGAGTTCTCAGAGCCTCGCAATTTCTAAGAAATTGGAGATTGAAAGGCAGGCTGATGCGAGCAGGTAAAATATTATTTTATCCCGTAGTGTTTCTTTGCCATTTTCTCGTACCTTCTCATTATTTCGATTAATCCTCCGTACGGTAAGCTTACTGCCAGTAATTCCTTTGGGATCCAGTCTGCAAGCGCTGAGAAATCCTTTGTCCTTGCAAGGTAAGCTGCTACGAAAGGCCCTTTCATCATCCCGTAATCCAGGACTTTTATACCAAATCCTATACCTTCTAATAAGTCAGATCCTGATACGCTTAGCGTGCTCCTTGCAGGCCCGAGGTACATGTCTATGTTGTCTATCCAGTGCGCGTACGTTAATAATGCTTTGTCTATTGTTTTCAGTTCTTTCATCAACCAATTCTCTTCCTGCAAATCCTTTTATTGCCTTGCTGTTAAGAATCCGTTGTTCTTCCGATTTATCCGGATTATTTGTTTTTGAAGAATAATTCGCTTAACTCCTTTGTCGTCCAAGTTTTTGCCGCGTTTTGTTTTTTGAAGTGCTTGTCCTCCGTCCATATGCCTTGGTTTTTTGTGGCTAAGGCGCACGCGATTATAGGGGCATCATTTTCATCTATTTCTCTCATTATTTTCTTTGCTTCGCTCATCTTTTCCCTTATTGTGTTTATTGGTATTATCTTTGTTTTTTCTTTTATTATTCTTAATATGGATTGTGCTTCTTCTGTTTTCATGCCTGATTTTCTTGCCAGGTATTCTTTGTGCTTATCTATTTCTTCGAATACATGTTCTGGTGTCAAGAATTCTAATGGGTTTGACATTATGAGCTTTCTTGTCATGCCTTCTTTTATTAGTGCTGACATGATTATGTTTGTGTCTATTACCAGCCTCATTGGTTATACCTTTTCATTAAGTTCTTTTTTATTTCCCTGTCTAGTTTCATCACGTCTTTTTTTGTCAGCTTGCTGTTCTCTGTTAGCTTTTCCATTAATTCTATTTTCCTGGCTTGCTCTGCCATTGCTCTTCTTGCTATTTCACTCCAGTTTATCTCGTTGTGTTTTTTTACAAATTCATGCAGTTCTTTTGGTATTGATAATGTCATGTTTGGCATAAAAACCACCTCTGTGTGGTATGTGTATGCACATATAAATATTTTTTGTTTTTCCATCCTAAAACCGCTAAAGAAAAGCCCCTTTTATTGCCTTGCTGTTAATAATCCGTTGTTCTTCCGATTTAACCGGAATTCATTTAATCCAAGTAAATATAATCTGAGTCTTCTTCAAATTCTTTTTCCTTTACTTTTTCTTTTATAGAAATAACTTCTTCTTTCAGCCTTTCAACCTCTTTTTTCAAGTAGTCTATCTCACCCATACTACTGATAAAGAGAACTCGTTATTATTCTTATCCTATCTAAAACCGGAAACTTTCCGGGGAGAACTAAGTTTTATCTTATCAACGCCCTTCTTGGGTTTTCTTTCTTTACGTCTTCCATGTTCACTACGGGCTTTGAAATCTTTACAGAGTCATCAAAGCCTATTCTTGGGCAAGCCGTGTTAACCCATACTTCTACGAAAGGAAAATCCTCCAAAGCATTAAAATTTATGGTGTTATCAATGAAGTAGAAGAAGTCTTTGTCAGGGTATTCTTTTTTTAATTCAAAAGCTCTTTTCATGTAGAACTGGCCTGGCTTTGTTGAAACCAGCACGCCTATCTTCCTGGACGCGTAGAACTTTGAAAGCGCAGCGTTATATTTCTTCTTAACAAGTTCCATGTCTTTAGTGCTTACTTCGTATTCCTGGTTGTTAAAAGGATTCCATGCAAAAACCTTTTTGTCATTGTTCTTCCACAACAAAGCTTTCGGGTGAAAAAACCCGTCGCCTACGTACGCGAAAGCATCAAAATCCTCATCAGAATAATCCTGCCATTCCTGCACGTTGCAGCCAAGTATTTGTCCTTTATGCCTCGTATGCCCTGTCTTGAACAACACGGCTTCCCTTCCACTCTTTTTTATCTGTTCTAAAAACCCAGGCATGCTGTTCATAAACTGGATAGTTGTAAACAATGCTACTTTTCCTGGGAGTTTCTCTATAAAAATATCCGGTAAACTAATCGTTTTGTTCAATTTCGCCTCTATATGCACGACTTTCATACGTCCTGGTAATCATAGTATTTTTATAAAGCTATCGTGAAACCCGGTAAAAACCAAAAAAAAGATAAATTAGAACTACCTTCTTATAGGTTGGTGATCAGTATCGAGCGAATGAATCCAGATTTCCCGAAGCTTACGGAGAACGATAAATCAGTCCTTAAAAAAATGTTGGACTCCACGAAGATTTCTGATAGTGATATCGCTAAAACCATGAAGCTCTCCCCACAAGCAATATTTAAGATACGCAACAAATTAGAGAATGTCGGGGTAATAAAAGGGTACATGCCCATTATAGACTTCAAAAAAATAGGTATTAACGTCATGGTCGTATTAATCATAAAATTTACCCCTGCTGTATGGAATAAGTTTTCGGATGGGCAAGTCTCTGACAGGATACATAAGACGCCTTACGTTATTAGTGCTTACAGGGTTTCCGATGAGCAAGCTTCACACATCCTGGTATTGGGCTTTAGGGATACTGAGCAGAAAGAAAGATACGTTTCGCATATACAGACTAAGTTCTCAGAAGAAATCCAGATAAAATCAATATACACTTTTTCAGTTGACAAAATCATCTCTCAAAGCCCGCTTGGCTTGCTGCATGAAATAATTGACAAAAAAGAATTCACGCCCAAAGACCTATTTTTAAATGACTCCAAGGAAAAATAGCTTTTTTGCGCTAATGCCCTGTTTTAGCTAAAAATAATTCTCCTGTTTATTAATACGTTAACATCCTCAACTTTTACTTGTTAAAAAGTTAAACTTCTTCACCTTACATATAATAACTTCGGCAATCCACGATATTTAAGGTTAAAACAATAAAATAAGGGGTGTTTGGTATAATGAGGGAATTACAAAACGAGAAAAAATTGCAGTTGTATGAAAACATCGAAAGATATGTCTATGAAGACATGGGTTATAAGGAAGAAGAAATACAGTTCTTAGCGCAAAGGAACGCGAAAAGGTTAAAGCGCGAAAACACGTACGAAGAAATAGTGGAATACTTTACCAGAGAAGAACA
>PWLK01000110.1 GCA_003560545.1 Candidatus Woesearchaeota archaeon
CGCGCTTGGACGCATTACAGTCAAATTTAGACTTAAAAATAACGAGGCTGGAATCAGAAATAAAATGGTCAGGCATTAATGAATCCAACAATTTTATTGTTATTCAAAAAAAGGTATGATAAAAATGGTAAATACAAAAAATAAAGAGGATAAAACGCTGAAGAATAAGATGGAAATAATCGTCTGTATGCACTGCCATAAAACTATAACAAGCCCTGAATTAGCTGGCTTGACATTGATATGCCCTCACTGCAAAAGATCGGTTAACGGCCAATATTATCTTTCACCATTTTACCCCAGGGAGTTCGCCCTGGACTAATAGAGAAAAGAAAAAACTAGAGGTGGTTTTTATGGCTAAAGAAAAAGAATACGAGTATCATAAGCGTAACGAATATCCGGGAGAAAGGGTTGCTGAGAAAAAAAGGGTTGCGGATAGGGAAGCAGAAGCAGAGAGAAAAGCTGATGTGAGAGTTGCAGAGAAAGGCAGGACTGAAGGATTGAAGGCAAACAACAGGGTTGCCAGGAAAGGCAGGGAACACGACAAGCTCATGGATTCAGAGGTAGAAACAAGTACTCGAAGAGCTGCAAGGGTTAACAGGTCAAGAAACTCTGCTGACACGATTGGAATAATTGTTTTTGCAGGAATAATTTTTATTATGCTTGGAGGAATGGCTTGGGGTTATAGTATTATACAACAGCAAAACAAGGATATAACTTCCTTGAACTCACAAGTAGAATATATTATTGCTAACGGCGTACAATTTAGCGGTGATGAAAACAGGCAGGTCCAGCTCTACAATGATTTACTCGTAGCAACATCTGATGTCAACCTAGAAATTAAAGCATTAGAAGAATACAATAAGAGCTACTCTAATACTTACCAGTTATGTGCGAATTACGCGGAACGGGAAAATAACGTTAATCACGCGTTGAACAGGTTTGCCGAGAAAAAAATTGTTTATTACAAGCAAATCGCTGTATTGTCTAACAAGCCTCACTGCGAGCCCAAAATAGACGCGATGAGTCTGGCTATAGCGGAAAGCAAAAACGCTGACGAGCAACTATTCGTACATAATATGCGTGGTTGTGATGAGATAACAGGAAATACATTTGGAGAGGGCAGTACTATTGCGAGTAGAGCATCATCTATGAATGAATGGGAAGTTGCATTTGATGAATCTATCGCAAAAACAAAAGCACTCATTGACGCTGAAATGGAAGTTATAGCGTGCCTTGGTTAAATGAGGAAAGTAAGAAATAGTTATGGAGGGAGAAAAACAAGATGGCAAAAAAAAGTAGGGGTGGCAGGATGACTGCCGCGAAAAAAAGGGCGGCGAAGCGTCCAGGGGGCAAAGGAATGGTAAAAAATAGGCCTGCTGGAAAAAAGATAATGAACACTTAATTTTTTAGAATTTAGCAGTTTACGTCCTGGGGAGGTGTTAAACATGGCATTCGTAGCAGTACTAATAAGTTTTTTGATAAGCTTAGTCGTGTCAGCAATCATAATTTATTTTGTTACAAGAGTATTTGGTGAGCACGAGGGATTCGGCACTGCGCTCTTGGCTGCGTTTATCGGTGCAATAATATTTGCGTTCGCATCATACTTCATCGGAACGGGGTGGATTGCGGCTCTGATCGGCGGAATAGCTTGGCTTATTACTCTGAGTTCGTTGTATAACATTGGCTGGCTGAGAGCTTTTGTTATAGCTCTGATTATATGGGTATTTGCAACTATTGTCAGCTTGGTGCTGCCAACTGTTGCAGGTCCGCTTTAAAGAAAAAAAGTTTTTTGGAGGCGAGAAAAAAATGAAAATTATTAATGGTAAGAAAGGGAACTTCATTTCACTCATTGGGGGAGTAGTAGTAATTGTGATTATTGTAATAGTCTTGTTCAGAGTATTTTAAGGCTTAACAAAGGCTAAAACAGAGGTGTGTAAATGGTGCTTGGAACTATAATATGGGTTGTTGCGCTTATAGCTGCTATATGGGTTATTTACGATGTGCTTACAAATAATAGAAGGCTATCTACCGGCATGAAAATACTCTGGATAGTTTTCGCTTTATTTTTTAGTATAATTACAGCAATAATATATTACTTGGTTGGCAGGAATAACAAAGCTGACTTATTCAGTAAAAGATAGCAATCAACCCCGGCAAAGCCATAAAAGCGCTAGACAAAAAAGGTGAAACTAATGGCTAAAAAAGAAGACGGTTTTACAGGCATGCTGAAATATGTTTTAGAATACATTTCAGGCATTGTATCGTCAAGCGTGTTCTCTTCAGTAGCTGAAGGGACAAAAATAGTTATGGGTATTATTGAGAAAAGACTGTTGTTGTTACAAAGAAAAATGCTCTTAAGCTTATCCTCATTTGTTATAATGGGCTTCGGTGCATTACTCCTGGTTTTCGCCCTTTTTTTCTTCATGATAGAAAATTTGGGGTGGAGTTACTCTGCGGCTTTCTTTGTGATAGGTATAATAATTATTTTTACGGGGATAATATTAAAATTAGTAGGGATTAGTAGGTGATAAACATGAAAAAAGAAAAAAATGTTGGTTTTAGAAATAAAACGCATGAGGGCGTTGACAAAGCAATAGATAAAGCAGAGCAAATGAGGGATAGTGGAAGGGAAAAGCTCGCTCAACTAAAGGAAAGAGCGATGATTATGCGGGATAACGTTGATGGGTACATAATAAGGAATCCTGAGAAATCAGTTTTGATTGCTGCAGGGATAGGCGTAGTTGTAGGCGCAGTAGTTACCGCTGTAATAATGAAGAAGAAAAAGCGCTGAAAACCTTGTTTCAGGCCCGCTTTAGAATTATCTTAAGAGTATGTTTTGCCTTCCGAGCAAGTCCTGAAATGAAAAGCCAAAATTAGTATTCATCAGCATTGCTTCCAGGAAGCCAGTTCTTCTCTCCTTCCTTGCAAGGCTTACATCCATTCCAAGCAACTCTTCCAGGTACGCTTTTGCTTCTACTTCCCCTCCGAAGTCATCTATCAAACCGATTTCCCTTGCTTCCAATCCCATGAAAAATATGCCTGTTCTTACAAGGTCCGCGTTTTCTCCTTCAAGGCCCCTGTTATTGATTACATCATCCGCAAAGAAATTATGCACTAAGTCAACCTTTTCCTGCAACAACAACTCCTCGTCCTCCGCTAATTCCTTGAAAGGGCTTCCTATTTCCTTGTATTCCCCTCCTGTAACCTCTTGGTATGTAACATTATACCTTTCGAGGAACCCGCTGAATTCAAGGTATGAAGCAAGCACTCCCACGCTTCCAGTCATAGATAACTCGTCCGCGAAAATATAGTCGGTGGCACTTGCTATCCAGTAAGCACCGCTCGCTCCCGTTTCTCTTATCACTGCCACGGTGGGCTTCTCAATTCCCTTGACTGCTTTCACGATTTCATGAGTCGCAACCGGCGTCCCTCCCGGGCTGTTGATCTCGAACATAATCGCGTGCACCCTCGGATTTTCTTCTGCTTCAACAATCCTGTTAACCACATCCCTGGAACTCATAGTTGTTGCGAATAAGCCTTGGCTCATCCTGTCAGTTGTTATAATATTATCAATCTCTATAACTGCGACGTTACCCCTCGTCGTTGATGGCGTGCTGCTTATCCCTGCAAGAAGCACTCCTACTAGTAATACGAAGAAGAACACACCTACAACTACCATTGCGAGTATCGCTATCCACGCATAACTTTTTTCCTTCTCCTCTTTTTTACCCATAACCCTTTCTAGTAGTTTTTTTGGGTATAAAAAGGTTTTCACACGCAATATTTATAAACAACCATTTTATTCTTCCTCTTCATGGCTTTTCAGAGGGATAATGCTTCGCAGGACGAAGTCGGAAGGGTAAGGTTGCCTCGTGGCAAGGAAGTGCTCGGTGTCTTAGAGAGCAGGCTCGGTGGTTCTCGTTGCGACGTACGATGCCTTGACGGGAAAACCAGGAATTGCCGTATCCCTGGGCGCTTGAAGAGAAAGCTCTGGGTCCGCGAAGGAGATATAGTATTGGTTGAGCCTTGGGAGCACGGAGGCGATGAAAGAGGAGATATCTTGTTCAAGTACAGGCCTGTCCAGGTTCAATGGCTTAAAAAGAAGGGTTACCTGGATAAATTGCAGGAATTGGAAGAATTCTAATGTTTTTTCTTCTTGTATTCTTCTCTAAGAGTTAATATTATTATCATCGCCACGCCTACGAATAAGTACGCATCCGCGAAGTTAAACACCGGCCAGAACTTTAAGTCTATAAAATCAACGACGTAACCCCTGAAAACCCTGTCCAGGAAGTTCCCTATGATCCCGCTTACTAAAAGTAATAACCATGTTTCTTTTCCCTTGAATTCTTTTCTGTAATACCACAACCCTATGAGCACTAAGACAGAAACCACGGCTATTACGTAGTTGCTTCCTTCCAGTAACCCAAAGCTTATCCCTGTGTTCCTCACAAATGTTATTGCTATCAATCCAAAGTCATAATATTTTTCGTAGAACAAAATCTTCGTGGCCTGATCCAGGATTACGAGTAATAACCCTATCAAGTAGTATTTTAGGTGTTTCATTCTTACCAGAACTTCTTCTGCTGTTGGCCTTGCTTTCTTTCAAGGGCTTCCAGCCTATGGCTTATATTAGCAACCTCTGAACGTAAAGCGTCAAGCTTTGCAATAATGATTTGCAAGTCCTTAGACATATCCCCTGAAGCCTGGTGCCCGCTTTGAGGATAGCTTTGCTGCTGAGGCACTTCCTGTTCGAAAGGATTTGAAAACTTTTGCGGCCTCTGATTCCCAAAGCTGTCAAAACTATCCCCTTGGTTTTCCATTCCAGGCATGTTAAGACCTGAATCCAAGTCGTCAAAACCCTTATCCTTATCCAGCCCCGTGGCTGGCTTAAAATCCGGTTCTTCTTTCTTCTTCCCGAACAAGCCTCCTAAGAAACTCATATTAATCCTCCTAAAAACCTATCAGTTACCCTGCCAGGTATTCTTTCTACAAGCCGTATAGTTATAAACTCAGGGTTAATAATAAGGTTTTCCTCCACGTAATTATCCGATAAAAACCTAGGCCCTTCATCCATAACCCTGTCCCCGAATAAAAACATTAAAAGCACTGCCTTCAATTCCTCCACGCTTCCAAACTCCTCCAATAACTCTGCAAACACCAAATCCCTTTCCTCACCTTCAAAGCCTTCATCATCCAGCATTATGCTTACCGCTTCCTCCAACGTATCAGCCTCAAGTATCAAGCCAATCTCCTCATAACTAATTGAAACCCCTAAGTCTTCAAACTCCAAGCCCTCCGTACCATTAAAAGCCCTGTACCTGAACACTATAAGCAAATCATTATCCCCTCTCAAATCACCGTACTCTTCCTCAGCAAAAAAACTATTCGCCTCACCAACTTCTTCAGAAGTAAGATAATCAACCAAGTTTCCCTCTTCCAAGCTCTGCATGTCAGAAACCACCAAACCCGTCTTAACCTCGCCATCCTTCGTTAAAACAAACAACTTATCCCCCTCAAACGCACTCTTAAGATTAGACGCATCAACATACAAAACAATTCCTCCAGCGATCAAAAGAACAACGAAAAGGCCAACAACACCCAGTACCGCTATAACCACGCTCCTAAGCACTTTCAAAAGTATAACGAACGCAATCAACAACAAAACAATAACGAGTACAATCCACAACTCCACGATAGCTCACCTCGAACCAATAAACCAGAAAACAAGACTGAAGGTATTTAAAGTTTTTTATTTGTTTTCAATAATGGTTAAATATTTCTTTGTTTTCCCCTCCTCCTACCAGGACGAAACACATTCGACTGGGGGGGTGAGAACAAAAACGCATTCTAGGTATGAGAGTACAAAAAAAAGTTATTGGGGAGGTAACTAAAATGAAAAAAACAATGGTATTAATTTCTAGTACGATGTTCGTCATCGTGCTCTTAGTAGGATTGGCAATAGCACAAGGACAAGGCAATTCACCGCCAGGACAACCCTTTGCCGCGCTACAAGATCAGATTGATGCTTTGGAATCCCAAATCGCAGCCATGACAGGTGGCGCAACGATTATTGCTTCACCTGACCACGGAGACGCTAGCGGTAGTTATGCGAATGCAACAGTTGTAGAAAGCCTTGATCTCGGCGAAGGCAACTGGAAAATAACCGCAACAGGAGCAGCGAACTTGGCGGGAGATGCTGTTGCTTTTAACTGCGGATTAAGAGTTGAAGACAACACGTCAGCTACAGGCTATACGATGCTTGGCAAGCAAAACCCAGCTGTCGGCGGGGAAACTGGCCGAGTAGGCTTTAGCGTTGTAGGCGCAGCTGAAGGACCAGTAACTGTTGACCTTGTCTGCTACGGAGGAGGAGCTCTTCCTTTTGAGCACAACATGGTTGCTATAGGCGGATAATTAAGCGTAATAGCTTAAACAAAGCCTAAAATAGCTTTTTTCTTTTTTTTTGTTTCTATTTCTCGCTCACTGGACATTTACTTCAAAAACCTTTATAAAGAAATATTACTTCCCCAGTGTGAGAACATACATATAATATGCAAGTATATGCGTTGTGTGTATGTTTTTGTTGGGGGGGTTAGGAAATTAATGCAAGAGACAAAAGTCCCTGGGGAAAGCCATGCGGCGAACAATAGTTCTAAAATAGATTTATCCCAGGCACAGAAACACATTTCTAGATACCGCTCCCTAAAACAAAAGAAAAACTTGTTGGAGGGAAAAAACATGAAAAAAATACTAGGAGTACCACTGGTAATGGTGGTAATAGGATTAGTTGTAATAGGAGGAGCAATGGCAGCACTAGTGAACTACTTGAGCAACCAAGTAGAAGCAACAGTTGGTGTTGATAGCCCCTTGACGCTACAGATTTCAAGTGATGGTAGTGCCTGGGGTAATACCTTGCAATTGGGATCTCAGAGCGGAGGTAATGAAATAACCACATATACTAGGCTGGAAAATCATGCAAATACCGCCTTGCAAGGACATTTAAGCATGTTTTTTAGAGAAGCTAACAATGCGTCTTTGGACTGGGATTGTGATATGCTAACATTAACACCATATATATGGGATGGAACTGATTATATTCCATATCCTCTTCATCCGAATGTGTCGCTATCTTGTCAAGAAGAAACTATAAATGGTACCACTGGCTTAGCTTACTGGTTTCCAGGAGGAACCTTAGGCCAATATCCTGGTAATTGGAGTGCAAACTCAGTAGAATACTATAAGATCGAAGGCAAGCTTCATTCACAGGCTAAACCAGGAAGCTACGTTTTTGAAGCACAAGTCTACGGTGTAGGAGAATTACCGTTTGACAGCCAGGACTGATAAATTCATATTTTTTTATTTTTTTTAAAAGAGGTGGGGAAAACTAGTTGGGGGTAGATAAAATGAAAAAAATATTAGGAGTGCCACTGGTAATGGTGGTAATAGGATTAGTTGTGGTAGGTGGAGCAATGGCAGCACTAGTAAGCTACTTGAGCAACCCAGTAACTGCAGATGCAACAGTAGACAGCCCGTTAGAGCTA
>PWLK01000111.1 GCA_003560545.1 Candidatus Woesearchaeota archaeon
GCAATTGCAGCCATAACAGCTTATGACTGGCCCGGGAATGTGCGCGAGCTTCAGAACAGAATACGCCGCGCCCTGGGTACCACCAACGGCAACGCCCTTTCAGCAGCTGATCTTGGTTTTGATGACAGCAGTGTTTCCGGAGATGAGGATGATGTCCTGACTTTGAGGGATGCGCGTGCCGCCGCTGAAATAAAAGCCATCCGCCAGGCCCTGGCCCTCCATAACAATAATATCAGTCATGCAGCGCAGATGCTTAAAGTAAGCCGGCCGACACTTCATGATCTTTTGAAAAAACACGGGATTGAAATTTGAAGCCCGCGGTCTGGTCTGAAGTGAAGCAATGTTTACGGATGTAATATTGGCCGAAACCGAGCTGTATGCTTGCTAAAGACGGATTTATGATCGTTATGCCCCAAACGAATAATTAATTGGGGGAATTAAGGCCCATGCCTAAAGTAATGAATTGACTTGTTGCGGTTTTCGTCTTAAAAAAATATAATCCCTGCAAGGAGAAAAATAATGAAAAAGCCATCCTTGAAATTTTATGCAATCATGCGTGTGTTTGCTCTTCTATCAGTGCTCAGCTTTTTTCCGGGCTTGAACACTGCCCCACTCCAGGCGGGGAATGTCCTCCTTTACGATAACGGCCCTTTAATTACCAGCCAAGGTGACGGCCCTGAAGGTTCTGACGTGAGCTTTGTCCAGACGAATGAACTGGAGCTGAATACAATCGGATTTGCCGTAAGCTCAATTGATAACGCCCGTGTCGCGGATGACTTTGAAGTTACTGACCCGGATGGCTGGACGATCAAGAAGTTGGTTTTTTTTGCCCATCAGGAAGATTCAGGAACAGAATCTCCAATGACCAAGGTCAATTTCCGAATCTGGGATGGTCATCCAGGCGATTGGGACAGTGTAATTGTCTTTGGTGATGCTGAAACCAACAGAATTGATTCAACCGGCTGGACTAATATCTATCGCTACTCTGATTTGACTCCGCCTGATAATAAGACACGTTGGCCTATCATGGAGGTTACAGCAGATGTTGGTTCTGAAGAGCTGACTTTGCAGCCCGGGACGTACTGGCTTGATTGGCAGATTGATGGATCAGAAGGAAGCTCCGTGTTTCAGCCTCCAGTAACCATTCTTGGGCAGACCCATACCGGAAATGCTCTTCGGTTTATCGAAAATGAATGGATTTCAATGTTGGATTTTGGCACAAATACTCCCCAGGGTGCTCCCTTTAAACTGCTGGGCACCACTATCCATAACGTAAGTTTTAATGCTCAAGAGGGCTCAACACCGGTTCCAGAGTCAAAGCAGGTTGTGTTCGGACAGCCCTACGGGGACCTGGCCACAACTCATCGTACAGGATACACCTTTACCGGCTGGTTTACCCAGGCTGTGGGAGGCGAAGAGGTCACGCCAGAAACAATAGTGGAAACATCCGAGGATCATACCCTTTACGCCAGATGGTCTGCAAATGAATATATGCTAAGTTTTGATGCTCAAGGGGGCTCAACACCGGTTCCAGGGTCAAAGCAGGTTGTGTTCGGACAGCCCTACGGGGACCTGGCCACAACTCATCGTACAGGATACACCTTTACCGGCTGGTTCACCCAGTCTGTGGGGGGCGAAGAGGTCACGCCAGAAACAATAGTGGAAACAGCCGGGGATCATACGCTTTACGCTCAGTGGGCTCCTCAATATAAAGTGACATTTGATTCCCAGGGAGGAACTTCGCCCAGTCCCTCATCCAAGATGGTCACCCTTGGCCAGGCTTACGGTCATTTGCCCGCTACATCCCGTGATGGATATTTCTTTGCAGGCTGGTTTACCTCTTCTGATGGTGGTGATCGCATAACCGCAGGAACAATTGTTATCAGAAATGAGGACCACGTTCTATACGCCCAATGGTCTGACCGACAAATAGTTCTGCCCCATTTACCGCTGTTGCTGCTTGATTAAAGAATCCTGACCCAGGAATTGAATCAGCTCCTGAAAGGGGCAAGACTACCTTGCCCCCACAGGAGGCAAGGATCTACGTTGTCCCCGTTTGATTAATTATTGTTCGTACTTCTTTTCTTGCTCTTCCTGATATTTGACATATTTTCTGATTTTTTCTGAATCGAGGCCTACCGTGTCCACACAGTAACCTCGTGCCCAAGCTCTTTGATGTTGACATAATGCCCGGGTACAGCTTTCAATTTCTGCCGCCAATCTTCCTCTCAGTATCCGGAAACGATATTTTGGAGTCCATACGATATGGTATTGGCAAAACCATATTGGATGGGATAGCTTTCGAAAACGGGCCATGGTTAACTCCTTTGTCAGGTTGTGGGGACAACGTGACATCGGGGCACCATGGCCCGTTCAACTAGCAAAACTGTTGAACTCTGACCCGGTCTAAAGGACCGAAATTTCTATGCCGACACCTGTTCTGGCTAATATCCAGATTCCGAACCGCGCATCATATACTTGTCCTTACAGGAGGCAGACAAAGGTAGTGGGGTTATATTTCAATAGTCCGCTTCAGCGCAATGAATTCGAATTTTTTTGATGAAACAAGGCGAGGGAAGACTGGATAGAATTGAGACTTGACCAGAATATTCAATCATAGAAACATTTATTTCGGTTCAGCTCAAAAAGCCTGATACATCCCGCAGATTCAAGGATGATGTTTCCAGTATAAATACAGGAATGATGATGAGTAGAAGTTTTTATTCGCGGATAGATTAAATCCAGTTGCAAGATCCACCAACAAAAAAACCCGGCTTTAGCCGGGTTTTTTTGTTGCTTTGAATTATATTTTAAGTGGTGGTTTATTTGTTAAATCTCTTGCGGCTGATACCAAATAAACCAAGCAGGCCTATACCGAGAAGCAGGAGTGTTCCTGGTTCAGGTACAGGCACTGAACCGAGGTTCGTCACTTTAGCCTGAACAGTTGCAGTGGAGCCGCTTACAATTGTAAATCCCTGAGCCAGTGAGATTTGAACAAGACTACCGTCAACCGTGAATTGTTGGACAGGATCAATCCAGGTTAACATTCCTCCGGAAACCACACCCAAAACAGTTGCATACAAACCAGAACCTGAGTATACACCTTCTAAATTCTCCGGTTGTGTAAAAGCTAAAGTAGCGGAGACGTTAAAAGTTCCCCCCCCCGTTCCAGTTGCATAAAACTCAATGAAATCGAAGCTGTAGGATTCTCCTTGATTCAGAGTAAAAGGATTTTCACCGAGATCTTGTGCCCGTTCCGCATTCAGTGTTGTATATCCAATTGTGTTAACATCAAATAAAGTAACATCTGAACCATCTTTGTCAGCCTGAAATGTTATAGGAATGGCTTTCGCCACTCCAGACAGAAGGAACACCATCATTAAGCTTATCAGAGATACTTTGATTTTCAGCATATTATTTCTCCTTATATGTTTATTTTTAACATGCAAATGACAAGCCAATGACTTAAGTATCTTAAATAACATGCTAATTTTTTTCTTTCTTTAATCAAAAACATGCATATGTAAAAAAAAGCGACAGTTTCTAAAGCCTGTTTCGCACCGGCCAGTTCTGTATTTACTGTTCATTCGTATTTGAAATTGAAAAACCAGGTATTTAAAACTCCTGTTCATGATTTTTTCAGTATAATTTCATGAACAAACTATATTTTCCGAATTAAAAGGTGTCGATTTTTTTTGCAGCAAACAGTAAGGATATGGCTAAATTGGTAGTAGAGAAGTGTTGAAATACTATCCCGGGGAACAAGTGGTTCGGATTTCAAAATTATATCCAGGCGGATGAATCAAGCATTAATTATCCACTTTGAAACAACAGTTACACCTGTGTAATTCGTTTTTTTCTATAATCGTAAATTTTCTCGAACAAATATATTGTATTCTCCATGCCGGATTTTTTACCATCTAATTTTAAAGACTTTTTTAACAGACTGGCTGCAATTTTATTATTTTAAAATCGAGGCACTGATTTTGCTAGTGGATTTGACTGCTGGGATTATGAAACAATTCTGTTAATAATCATTTGCACTTGTTATTTGCGAAGAAGTAATTTATTGATTTTAAATAAGTCTTCAAAAAAGACTAGAGTGCCTGATAAAGGCAAACTGTTTGAAAAAACAGGACGCAAAGCCAACGGCCTAAGTTCAGTGATCTTTACTGGATATGGCGGCAGGGTTGCCGGATTGAGACAGCGCCTTTCAGGCCGGCTCACCGCGGCCCGCAACAGACTGGAAAGGTGACATATGTTCAAGCTGTCGGTACTCTTCATGAGATTAAAAGTTGATGCATCTTTCTTTTTATCCGGCCTGGACTGCAGGATACTCCTGCTTTCCTTTCTGGCTATCTTCTTAACTGTATTTACAGGTAATGTTCATGCCGGGCAGATTACTCTGACCTGGGACGCCAACACCGAACCTCATCTCTCAGGTTACAAAATTCACTATGGACAGGCCAGCCGCAATTATGATCACCAGATAGACGTGGGCAATCAGACCACGTACTCTTTGGCCACCCCTTCCGGAGATCAGACAACTTATTTTGCAGTCACTGCCTATGACAGCAATGGACAGGAAAGTGATTTTTCCAAGGAAGTCAGCTGGACTCCCAGCCAGACCCAGACCGGTTCCCTGTCCGTGGCCATCACTCCGGCGGAGGCAGAAGCAGACGGGGCCAGATGGCGCGTTAGCGGCGGAGCGTGGAAGAAGAGCGGCCAGACAGTCTCCGGCCTGATTACAGGTACACATACCGTAGAATTCAGCAGCATAAGCGGCTGGAGCAGACCCGCGAATCAGAGCGTCAGCATAACCCACGGAAAATTTACAACAAGTACTGGAAATTACCAGAAGCAGAATAACTCAACGCTGGTTACCCTGACCTGGGACGCCAACACCGAACCTCATCTTTCAGGTTACAGAATTCACTATGGACAGGTCAGCCGTAATTATGATCACCAGATAGACGTGGGCAATCAGACCAGTTACTCAATGCCCCCCCCTTCCGGAGACAAGACTACTTATTTTGCAGTCACTGCCTATGACAGCAATGGACAGGAAAGTGATTTTTCCCAGGAAGTCAGCTGGACACCCGGCCAGACCCAGAACGGTTCCCTGTCCGTGGCCATCACTCCGGCGGAGGCAAAAACAGACGGGGCCAGATGGCGCGTTGACGGCGGAGCATGGAAAGAGAGCGGCCAGACAGTCTCCGGCCTGATTTCAGGTACACATACCGTTGAGTTCAGCAGTATCAGCGGCTGGAGCAGACCCGCGGATCAAAGCGTCAGTGTGACTGATAACGCTCTAACAACGCTGGTAGGCGAATACACAACATTTATTGCCGATGTACCCTTCATTGTCAGCCAGTCAGCCGGTGAAGCACCGCTTCATGTCACCTTTACTGTTTCCCCTCCCACCAATCCCTATGCCAGCTACAACTGGTTCTTTGGCGAAGGCCAGACCGCCAGCGGCGAATCCGTGACACACACATATGCTTCTCCGGGCACGTATGTTGCCACATTGTCCATATTCGATGTCAATCGGACTTTAAATGAACATTCCGTGACCATTACTGTCAATGCCGCTGATCATGCCAACGAACCTCCTACAGCGATTATATCTGCATCAAGAAAGAGAGGGGCCCCTCCTTTACTGGTCAAGTTTTCCGGGGCCGGATCACGGGCTGCAGGTGAAAGGGAGATCGTCTCCTATCAGTGGAATTTCGGAGACGGCATAAGTGCAACCGGTCGCGAAACCAGCCACACTTTCGAGCTCGAGGCAGAGTATGAGATTGCCTTGAAAGTCACGGACAATTTCGGGAACACTGATACTGCCAGCATGACCATAAGAGCAGACTCTTACCTGTCCCATATTCTGCCCATCCTTATACACCTGCTGCTTGAAGATTAAGGCTTTTCTTTTGTTTGTTGCGAGCTGAATATCTTCCGGCTGTAAAGATTCCTTGTTCAAGGGCACCAGCCACCGGAAAGAACTCAATCCCCGTACAATTTTATCCACTCAAAATTACAGTGAATTTTCTGTCAATTGTTTCTGCGCAGGCATAAACGATTGAATTTTATCATTCTTTATTAAGGTTGACATTTTTTCCAGGAAATGTTTATCTGCAGTCAACCGTCCTGATGGGCATTCATAAGGAGAATTCCCGTGAGTGAGAAAAAAAGAATAGGTGAACTTCTTTTGGAAGCGGGTTATATAAGCCGTGAACAACTGCTGCAGGCTCTTAGAATCCAGATTGACGGGACAAGACGTTTAGGAAGAATTTTTCTTCAGATGGGTGTCATCAGCGAAGACCAGCTGGTTGAAATTCTTTCAAAGCAACTGAATCTGCAGATTATTCAGGTCGAACAGGCCTTCAACCCCCAGGTTAAAAAAGCCATTCCAAAATATCTTTGCAGGCGCTACAGCGTTATCCCTCTTGATTTTCATGAAAGGGTGCTTGAGGTGGCCATGTCTGATCCCTCAGATATCGATGCCATCAGGGATATCGAGGCCTATACGGGAAAAGCGGTGCATCCCAGGCTTGCCCGACATCAGGATATCGTCAGAGGGATCAACAAGTTCATCCCTTTATCCTTTCAGGATATGCGCAACCCTTCCGTTTCGGCTTCTCTGGGCAAGGTTGTATCCGTCTTTACTCTTGTTTTGATCCTTTTGGTTTCTGTTTTCACTTACAGTTTTTATTCTCAGGAACGATACGGCAGCGTTACCCGGACAGAGGAGACAACTCTCTATAAGAATCACGACCTTATGATCGGATACGAGCATGCAGGTACTGTAACCCTGCTCGGCAGGGGGGCATATTCTGACGGATATTTTTCGGTCACCTTTAATAATTATGAAGATCTTCTTGAATTTATCAAGATCAGAAAAACGGACTTTTCAGAAAAGCAGTTGTCCTGGATTCAATGGACCATTTCAGCAAAAAAATAGGGTTCATCCGGTTGGAGCGTACTTTTGAAAATGATCCGTTACCTTAACGTAAAGAAAAGAATATCTCACGCCCGGCCTGCCTCCGGCCCATAGGGCCTACGCCCCGGAGGGAAGCAGGCCTTGAGTCGCCCCGGTGAAACACCCTGGAAGGGGACCCGGTTTCACTGGGCAAGCAGAGCAAGGCAAGAGAAAGATAAAGCAGGAGTAAGAGATTTAATATTCATATCCACCGAGCCGGTGTATATGAATAACAAGCTTCCCCGCCAGGGGCGAGGACCCTTTTTCATTACTGCAACTCGCAGGAATGAAAAAAACTTACTCTCTTCTCAGCGAGCTCTGCGGCTCTGCGGAGTCTTCGCAGCAGCCTGCCCGGCACCTATCTCAGGGAAGGTGTCTGCTCATAGCGCGAAGCTGCTTTTATTTGATGAACAGCGAATAAGCGATGCACTCATAAAAGATAGGTGCCTGGGGGCGAGAGACAAAAATATCTTA
>PWLK01000014.1 GCA_003560545.1 Candidatus Woesearchaeota archaeon
CAGGTGAAAACCTCGGGGTTACAGCTCCCGTAGCGTAATCTACTTTGCTTGCGATAGTACCCCCTGTGTGAAGAATTACTATTTTTGGCTTACCACCAACATATTTGGCAGGTGAAAGCTTTGCTTCTTGCTTCTTCACGCTTCCAACTTCTTTTCTTTCCCTTATTTTTTCCTTGCTAAAACCTGCGTTGTAACCCGATTTAAGCTTTAGGAAAACATGCTTGCTTGTTTCCAAGACAAAAACGCCTTCCATAACAGAATTGTCTTTAAGCGTTAAAGAATACTTTTTGCCTTGCACAAACCCTTTTCCTTTCATACGTTGAGAGCCGGGAATTTTATATATAAAGGTTTTGTATTTTGGGTTAGATTTGTTTATTTGTGTTTTTTTAGGAATTCTTCTCTTGTTATTTGCAAGTCGTGTTTTATGATTTTGTTTAGCAAGCCCCTATCGACGTTTTCTCCTGGGTGGTTCGGAACAGTTGTGGTTCTACCGTCTTGGTGTTCGAAGAACATATGGCTCCCTTTTTGTCTTTTGAATTCGAATCCAAGTTTTTCTAGTGTTTTTGCTAGTTCTTTTGCTTTTAGGAGTGGCAGTTTCGGCATTTTTATGCTTCTACGTCTAGTTGTTGCAGGCTTAAGAATTTGGTTTTTTGTGGTGCTTGTTTCTTTGTCTCCAGGTTTAGGAGTATTGCTTCTTTTGTTCTTTTGAGTAGTTCATCGTAGTTTTTTGCTTGTGTCCGGCAGCCTGGCAGTTCGAGGACTTCCGATATTAGGTATCCGTCTTCCCCTTGTTCTATTAGTATTGTGAATTTGGTCATGTTCATCCCTTTTCTGACGGATGTTTACGGCCTATAAATATTTTTTTATTCCAATAAATGTTTTCTGTATGGAAGTTAAATAAGCACGCAAATACAAAAAGTTTAGTGCCTATCGTCGAAATTGCAAAAGCCTCGGCGTTGAGAAACATTTATATATATGGCTAGGGGCTTTAAAACCAGGTTCTAAAAAGAAGAGGTGTTTTGTTGAACGATAAGAGCAGTAAAGCCAGCGAAAACGAAAGGTATTGGTTTGTAAGGACTGTTGATGAAGCGCTAAGCGAGACTAATTCAAACACTCAAGGGCTTTCTGATAGTGAAGCAGAAAAAAGGCTGAAAGAATACGGGCTTAATACTATTGCGAAGGAAGACGGGTTTAAGTGGTGGAAGAGCCTTCTCGAAAAGTTTAACAGCATGATAATATATGTGTTGTTTGCAGCAGCTATTATTTCTTTTATATTCGATGAAATGATAGAGTTCTTTGTAATCCTGGTAATCATATTTATTACTGCAATAATGGGGTTCGTCCAGGAGTACAGCGCGAACAGGTCTATGCAGGCATTGTCTAAGCTAACAGCCAAGAAAGTCGAAGTCCTGAGGAATGGGAAAAGAAAGGAAATCCCCTCAGAAGAACTCGTGGTAGGAGATGTAGTGTTGCTGAAACGAGGCATGATCATCCCGGCTGACTTAAGGATTATAGAATCTTCAAACCTATCAGTTGACGAATCCATATTAACAGGGGAATCAGTGCAGAAGCACAAGGTAATAAGTCAGATCGCTGATAAAGACGTTACGCTAAGCGACCAGGACAACATGGCTTTCAGCGGTACAAGCATTACAGGAGGCTCAGGGAAAGGCCTCGTAGTGGAAACAGGTCTTAAGTCCGAGTTAGGAAAGATTTCAGAGGAATTAAAAGAGATAGGGGATACGAAGAGCCCGTTGCAGAAAAAAGTTGACGGTATGAGCAAAGTAATATCTTACATCGTTATAGCAATCGCCCTTGGTTTCTTCGTAGTACTCCAGTTAAAGCAATTCGAAATGTACGAAGCCCTGCTATTAGTTGCAGCAGTAGTAGTAGGAGGAATCCCTGAAAGCTTCCCATTAGTCCTTACCCTCGCGCTTTCAAGCGGTGTTAAACGCATGGCTAAAAAGAACGCCATAGTAAAAGACCTTAGCTCCGTAGAAACACTTGGCACAACCACCGTTATATGCACTGACAAGACAGGCACTCTTACCGAGAACAAGATGAGGGCTGTAAAGCTCTTCATACCCCACGACGCAGAATTCAGCATTGACGGCAAAGGATACGACCCTGTAAGTGTGTTCACTTCCAATAACAAAGTTGTAAGCCCTGAATCAATGAAGAAGCATAACGATTTCTTCGAAGCATGCATATTGTGCAATAACTCAGACTTATACCTGGAAGACGGGGAATGGGTTCTTAAAGGAGAACCCACCGAAGGAGCACTTCTCACCCTTGCAAAAAGCGCGGAGTACGACGACGTTGTACTACGAGAGAACTTCAAGAAAGTCTACGAAATACCTTTCGACCCAGCCCACAAGTTCATGGTAACAGTGAACAAGTACAGGAAATCAGGAAAGGAACACCAAAAAGCGTACCTGAAAGGCGCGCTTGAAAAAGTATTAGAAAAATGCACTGAGTACAGGGCGAAGAACGGGAAAGCAGTAAAGCTAACACCCAAAGAAAAAAAGAAAATACTTGCAAAAGCAGACCAGTATTCCTCCAAAGCCCTAAGAGTTCTCGGAGTTGCAACAAAAAACGTTACAAAGAAAATAATCCCTGACAAAGACGGCAAGATTTCAAAGAAAGAAACAAGCAGGATTACAACACAGTACACATTTGAAGGACTCATAGGCATTGAAGACCCGATAAGAAAAGATGTCTTCCAAGCCGTAAAGGAATGCCATACGGCAGGCGTAGACGTAAAAATAGTTACAGGAGACCATAAAGCCACGGCTCACGCAATAGGAGAGCAACTAGGATTAATCAGGCACGGCCATGACAAGATAGTGCTCGGAAGCGAACTTGAAAACATGGATGACGAAGAACTTGACAGCATAATAAGAAGCGTTGCAATCTTTGCAAGGACAACCCCTGAGCACAAGCTCAGAATCGTAAGCTCACTCCAAAGACTTGGAGAACTAGTCGCCATGACAGGTGACGGCGTAAACGATGCACCAGCACTAAAAAAAGCAGATATAGGCGTAAGCATGGGCAAAGGCGGCACGGAAGTCGCAAGGGAATCCTCCAACCTCGTACTCGCAGATGATAATTTCAGCACCATCGTTAACGCTGTCAGAGAAGGAAGGACTATTTACAGCAACATCAGGAGGTTCATCTACTACCTGCTTACAATAAACTTTACAGAGATATCCCTAGTAGTATTCTCCATATTAATAGGCTTGTTCAGCCCCCTCACAGCCTTAATGATATTGTTCATTAACATAATAACAAGCATCTTCCCCTCCATGGCCCTAGCCGTTGAGCCAACCCATATGAAAGTAATGAACCAAAAGCCGAGAAACCCGAAAGAGCAATTACTCAGCAGGTACTTATTGCTTAAAATACTAGTAATAATGCCCATATTATTCCTAGGCACATTCCTATTGTTCTTATGGGAACTTAACGTAGCCGGATCATCCCTGGAAAAAGCAAGAACAGTAGCTTTTGCAACCATTATAATGTTCGAATTATTCCACGTGTTCAACGCACGCTCACTCCACATAACAGCCTTTAACAAGTACTTCTTTTCAAACAAGTACATATTTCTCGCAATACTAACCTCGTTTACACTGATGATGTTCACGATTTACACAGAACTAGGAAACACCATCTTTGAAACAGTACCCTTATACCTGAACGACTGGGTTGTAATACTCTTCGTCTCCTTATCAGTACTGCTTATATCAGAAATAACAAAGATGCTTATCAAATCAGAGTTCGAAGAACAAACCACTTTGCAAGGCGTAAAGGTAAGATTCCAATGAAGTGCCTGCCTTAGCTTTCCGGAGACTTTTGCTATTCGTTCTTGGATTTTTGAGGAATACGTCGATTTTTCCACTAAATTCCATTTTTGGAAAAAAGTGGAAAAATTTATATATTTCCCCATTATTCCAGTCGTATGGCTGGCTTCGAGGAATACTTGGAAAAAGAATACCGCGACAAGGAAATGTCAGTTAGAGAACTAATTAGCAGAACCAAATACAAAAAATCCCTGATTTACAACCACCTAAACAAATTGGCCAAAAAAAACAAATTAACAAAAATTTCAACAGGAATATATAAATTAAAAAAAGAAGAACTGCCTAGAATTTCAGATGAAATCAACACCCTTTCAAAAAAAATGGAAAGAAATGAAAGCAGAAAATTCAAATTTACCGCCCTCAGCATTCTCTCCCCTTTCATCCACCACATACCCTATAGCATAATTTACAGCTTATACGTAGAAACAGGCAGCGGCGAAGACTTTAAAGAATTAATTTCAAGAATTTCCCCGAAAATAACAACAATTGTAAACCCAAAAAAAGACGAAATCCTATTACTCCTAAAAGAAACAGGCAAAAGCAAGATTATTGCGATAAGAGAAAACAATTATTTTTACTGCAAAGAACGCAGGCTAGCACATTTTGACACCGCCTTCGTAGATCTATACTTTGAAGCAACACGGAACCTAATACCTTTCATGAACTCAGATTTAAAAGAAATCTTAAAAGACTTAATATTAAAAGACCTAATAAACTATTCAAGAATGATCAGGTACGCCCATGAAAGAAAGCTAACACCTGAAATAAAAAAGCTTTTCCTAAATTTATCAGATACCATAACTATACCCAGAGGTGGCCTAAATCTACTACGAAAAATACCTTGAAGCTAAAGAGATAAACTCCCGGAAGAAAAAATTTGGGTTCCCAGATGCAAAGCTCATCGAATTGCTGATTTATGATTATGAGATTTTTAGGAATTTATTAAGCATAAGCAAAAAATTTTACTTAAAAGGTGGGGCTGCAGCCCAAATTTATATGACCTTGCCGGACCAGCGGGCGAGCAAAGACATAGATCTAGTCACAAACCATACTCCTAATGAAATAGATGAGATATTTACAAAAAAACTAAGCCCAAAATTCTCATGCAGAAAGCATATTCCTGCCAAAAAACCAAGAATATTCCTCTAATTACTTATATTGTATCTGCTGACTCAGTTATTAGTGATGATGGGAATATTGACATAAAAGTAGATGTGATGTTTGAAGATATAAACAACTATAGGATATCATATGCTCCTCCATCCGAAATATTTGCCTTAAATACAGAGGTTGAACTCCCAACTATTTCCCTAGGCTCCCTCATCGGAGACAAATTTTTGACTTTAGCACAAAAAAGTGTAGGGCTGCCAACGGAAAAGATTTCTGAATACCCGAAACAGCTCTACGATTTATCAAGGCTGGCCCATAAGTTGACCGATCAAGACTTCGAAGATATGCTGTTTTCCTTTCAAAAAATTATGAAAACTGAAATCAGGGCGCGAGAGCTTAAATACACCGTGGTTGACGTAATTTCCCATATTTTTGAAGTTCTAGATGAATTCTCAAGGCTGGATACAGACAACTGCATGTTTAAGGATCATGTGAATAATTTCCAAGCAGCGTATGTCAACTCAAAAGCCAGAAAAAACACTTCTCAATGGATAAATGACTCGCTACATTTACTTTACTTAATAAAATTGATAAAAGCAATTATAGGAAAGAAACTTGATATTAAAGATGCTTTCAAGAAATGGATATTACACGCCAAAGAACTAGATGAAATAAGGGGATACGATGCCGAAAGAAAAAAAATAATAAGAGAAGAATACTTGGCTGAAATTAGAAAAAACATTCCATACGAATGGAAAAGATTCAAGGGCAAATCAGAGGAAAGGCTTCATCTAGAATTAAAAAAACTTCGGGAAATATAACTTGACCGCGATTTAAATAACTGCGTTTCCTCAGAAGGAATACCTGCCTTAACCGTAATAGCTTGGCTTTTCCTCTCGCAACTGCTCGCCTGCTGCGGAGCGGAAATGCTTTTGTAATTCCTCGTAAGCCTTCTGCACTTCCTTGTTAACCGAAGGATTAACCTTTTTGAGTGCTTCACTGAAATCCTTCATCTTTATCTCCTTGGCTTTTATATCCCTTCGAAGCGCGAGGATGGCTGCTTCTTTGCACACGCTTTCTATGTCCGCGCCAACGTAGCCCTCAGTTTTTTCAACTATTTTGCTTAACTCAACATCTTTCGCCAAAGGCATTCCCTTTGTGTGCACCTTGAAAATGGCTTCCCTTGCTTTCTTATCAGGGACTCCTGCCATGATTATCCTGTCAAACCTTCCAGGCCTTAACAAAGCCGTATCAAGAATGTCCGGCCTGTTCGTCGCAGCAACTATTACTATATCCGCTATTTCCTGCAAGCCATCCATCTCCGTTAATAACTGGTTAACAACTCGTTCAGTTGTATGATGGTCTGTGTCCTGCGCAGCACTCCTCCTCGGCGCGATGCTGTCCAGTTCATCAAAGAATATTATTGCAGGGCTTGCCTGCCTTGCTTTCTTGAAAATCTCGCGTACGGCTTTCTCGCTTTCACCAACCCATTTAGATAATAACTCAGGGCCTTTCACGCTTATAAAATTAGATTCTGCTTCGTGCGCAACCGCTTTCGCAAGCAAAGTCTTACCAGTACCAGGAGGCCCATACAATAAAACTCCTCGGGGAGGCTTAACACCAAGCCTTTTGAAAGAATCCTTATGCCTCAAAGGCCACTCCACGGCCTCTCTTAACTCCTGCTTAATATTATCAAGGCCTCCAACATCTTCCCATGTAACCTTGCTTGTTTCAAGCATGACCTCGCGTAAAGCGCTTGGCCTCACGTTTTTCAACGCTTCCTTGAAATCATCCATCTTAATCTTAAGCTTTTCAAGGACTTCATCACTGATAGGCTCTTCCTCGTCCATGTTCAGATCTGGAAGAAGCCTTCTGAGGACGTTCATAGCGGCTTCACGGGTAAGGCTTGCAAGGTCTGCTCCTACAAAGCCATGTGTTACTTCAGCCAGCCTTCTAAGCGAGACATCTTTTGCCAAAGGCATATTCCTCGTGTGGATTTTAAGGATGTCATGTCTTCCCTCCATCTGGGGGACGCCTATTACTAGTTCCCTGTCAAACCTTCCAGGCCTTCTAAGCGCAGGATCTAATGAGTTAGGAATATTAGTTGCAGCTATAACCACGACTTTCCCCCTGCTCTTCAATCCGTCCATTAATGAAAGTAATTGTGCTACAACCCTTCTCTCCACTTCGCCCTTGCTTTCCTCTCTCTTCGAAGCAATAGCGTCTATCTCATCAAAGAATATTATGCTCGGAGCGTTCTTCTCGGCTTCATCAAAAATCTTACGAAGGTTTGCCTC
>PWLK01000015.1 GCA_003560545.1 Candidatus Woesearchaeota archaeon
ATGATTTTAGCAAGTCTTCTATGCTCACATCGAAATCAGATTTTTCCTCGTGCTTGAAGTTACTAACGCTTATCTTTGAAAGCGATGAAAAAAACAGTGTTTCCAATGCGCTTTCAGGCAGGAATGTTACGTGGAGTTTTCCTTTCCTGTAATCTTCCTTTTTGTACTTCGAAATTATGAATGCGTCTATGTCTTTGTATTTCTTGCTGAACAGGAAAGACCCCGACACCATTATTTTTTTGTTCTTATGCTTTTTTTCTAGTTTCCTGATTATTTTCTTGGATTCTTCAGCTCTTTCTGGTATTGGCTTTCCTTTTACTGTTTCTTTTATGCCGAAGAATTCGAGCATTGCTTTTACCCTTGGCTTTATGTACTTGTAGTAATACGTTTTTTCGTTTGTGTCTAATACCTTATTCTCCAGCTTTTTTTTCAATATGCTTAGCTGTTTCTTTGTGAATATTTTTCTTTCTAGCAACCCTTTGTTTTTTTCAACCATCTCGACGCTGATTAAATTTTCCATTTTAAGATAATAAAATATCTTATATTTATATAAATTTTTCTGTTTTTGCACATTTTTAAAGAAAAATGGCGCATATTAAAAAGGATTTCTGCCAAAAAACCGGAAGAAACACGAATCCAAGGGCAAAAGCTTTAAATATTACTATGTCTTACTAAATCTTATAATGGATTCTTTAACCATAAAGCTGGAAGAAAGCCTTTCAAAAGAAATGAAACAAGCAATGAAGCCTTATTACGCCACGAAAACAGAATTCGTACGAGAAGCAATAAGGGACAAGCTAAAAGCCATACAGAAAGAAAAAGCATTAGAAGAACTAAGAAAACACTTCGGGAAAACAAAAAAGGAAACAACGCAAAGCGAAGAAAGAAAGATAAGAAAAGAAGCAGGAATCCTGCTCGCAAAAAAATATGGGGTTGAACTAGATTAATTCCTCAGGCTTCCTAACCACTACAACATCTCTTAATTCCTCGAAATGCCAGTCTCGGGTAACAAGTATTGCTTCGTTATCCCTGGATATTATTGCGTGAAGCGCATCCCCGAACGCAACTTTTCTATCCTTGCAGATCTTTGCAGCCTCCTCAGCTTGTTTATTTGAAATACTTGCTTTAAACAAAATAGTATTTTTAATAATACTAAACATTTTTTCTATTTCTCCATCACTATAACTTTTTCTGAGTTCTTCAAGAACAAAATCAGAATACAATATTGCAATATCTTCATCCACCGCTTTTTTTAGCAATGTAAAAGCCCATTCACCAAGAGGACGAAATTTATCAGATCTATTCTCATAATAATCCCTCCAAATACTAGTATCAAGATATAATTTCATAATAAAAAGCAAAAAACATTTTTTTTAATATTAATTGCTATTATATATAGAAAGATTTTCCGGGTTTTCCCGGAAGAAACACGAATTTTTATTCTCCTATGATTGCTTTGTAATCATCGATGAACCTTCGCATGTCTTCTAATAAGATTGCGTTTGGCTTGCACTTAATAACCATTCCGTCTAAGTACATCAGGCTTTTGATTATGCTGAACATTCCTTTCTCGAACTCCATCCCAGAATTCACGCCTAGCTTTATAGTGTCCATCATCTTCTTCGTTAAACTAACCTTTGAAACGCTTTTACCCTTAAAATCTGAGTATAGTTCTAAGAATTTTTTTTCGAATAATTCATATTTTTTTCCTGATAGTTTCTTGAAAGTCATCTCATTCAAATGCTTCGCTGATTTCTTATAATCGTAAACGCTTAGCGCGTCGAAGAACCAGAACAAGTTCTTCCTGAGTTTTTCGCTTACTTCACCGATGGCGCCTGTGTCAACAAAAAATATTTTGTCTTTGCTTTTAATCAGGTTACCCGGATGAATATCTCCGTGGAATGTGCCTATGCCGAACATGTAATAACCATGGATGTAGAATAGATCCAGTAACTCTTTATAATCCAGTTTTTTTTCCTCTAACAACTCGTCAAATGTTTTTCCTTCTACTAAGCTTGTTACGAGGACGTCTTTATTAGATGCGTTGTAATATATTTTTGGGAATCCTGGCTTTGAGCCCTTAAACGATTCTTTGTTATCCAAGAATATTTTTTTAAGCCTCTCACTTCCCCGGGCTTCTTTTCTAAGATCCAGTTCAGCTAAAGTGTTCTTCTCGATATCATCAAGTATTCCTTCAGGGTCAGCAACTTTTCTGAGTTTTGGGTAAAAGAATATTATGAATTTCAACAGCTTCCTGAGCTTCCTTACATCTCTCTCGAAGTTTTTCTTAAAATCTTGTTTTACAATCTTAACAACTACTTTCCTTCCCACTTTATCTTTAGCCATGTGGACTTGGCCTATGCTTGCGGATGCGAAAGGTTTTCTTTCAATATCTTTTATTTCTGAGAAGAATTCTTTCGGGGCTTTCTTCTTAAGTATCCTCCACGCGTCTTCCTCGCCAATCCTGATGTTCTGCCTGTACAATTTGGATAAATGCCTGCATTTTTCTTCATCCAGAAAATCTATTCTTAAAGCATATACTTGTGCGATCTTTACAGCTAATAATCCTTTCTTCTGGATTTTTTTTAGGTCTGGTTTTTTCTTAAGATAAATTTCTCTCATCAGTGAAAAGAATTGGAGCCAGTTCAAATTTACACCTCTAAGTTCTTTGTAAAGAATTTAATTTTGTAATGCCTGGATATCATGTTAGCAGTTATCCTTCCGGATTCGTAAATCGTGGGCAGGCCAGAGCCTGGGTGTGTGCCTCCTCCGACCAGGTAAGTGTTTTCCATTTCTTCGAATTTGTTTCTTGGCCGCCAATAAAGCATTTGGCTTATCGTATGCGCCAGGTTAAATGTTGCTCCGTGGTAAACATTGTTTTTCTCCCAGTCCCAAGGAGTTAGGATTTTCTCGTATTTGATGTGTTTCCGAATGTCTTTCATCCCTGTTTTTTCTTCTATTTTCTGCAGTATTAATTCTCTAAAAGATTCTTTTTCTTTTTTCCAGTCTATATTTGACTGGTTATTGGGGACTGGTACTAAGACGTATAAAGCGGAGTGTCCTTTAGGCGCAAGCGTATCATCGTTTATGCTAGCATTCCTGACATAAAAAGAAGGGTCTTTGGATAATACTTTTTTCTCACCTATTTCCCTTAGGTTATTCTTGTAGTCATCCGAGAAGTATATTGCGTGGTGTTCTTCATCATATAATTTATCCAGTCCTAGGTATAGCATGAATGTTGAGCAAGAATACTCTTTTCCTTTCAGTTTTTGCGGGCTCCACTTCTTAAGCTTTCCTTTAGGCACAAGGTTCGTCATTGCGTATGCGAAATCCGCGTTGATAATGACTTTGTCCGCGTATTTTTTCTCGCCTTTTTCAAGTTCTATGCCAATAGCTTTCTTTCCTCTCATCAAAACCCTTTTAATAGGAGTGTTCAGGTGTATCCTGCCTTTTTCTTCTTTAACGACTTTGGACATGGCTTCGCTTATCTCGCTTAAGCCGCCTTTAACATGGTAAACTCCGAACTCGTATTCGATGTATGGTATTATTATGAATTGCCCAGGGCATGTCCATGGGGACATTCCGAGGTATTTGGATTGGAATGTAAAGCAAATCTTTAACTCGTCACTCTTAAAGTAATTATCAAGTATTTGCATCATGCTCTTAGTCGTGGCAATATAAGGAATAGCTTTAATGAAAACAGGCTTAAGATATTCCCTGAGAGAACTATAATCTTTTTGGAGGCACGGGAAAAACCTTTTGAAACGAACACTTTCCTTTTCCATGAACTTATCAAATCCTTTCTCCTCTCCCGGGAAATGCTTTTTGATTTGTCTCTTCATATCCTTCCTGTCAGTGGTAGGATACATTTCAAAGTCCTTAAAATGCAACTTGTACATAGGTGTTAACTCCTGGAATTCCAGGTAGTCATTTATGTCGCGTCTGGTTTCCTGGAAGATTTCGTCTAATAAGAATTTCATCATAAGAAAAGTAGGCCCGACGTCGAACTTGTAGCCCTGTGCTTCGATACTGGAATTCCTCCCGCCTACTTTGGAGTCTTTCTCGTAGATATCAACTTGGAAGCCCCTATGCGCCAATAGCATGCCAGATGTCAAGCCCCCAGGGCCTGCACCTATTATGATTATCTTTTTGCTCACCGAACACCTTAATTACAATACTTAGGAAAGGTGTTGTTGTTTAAAAACCTGCCTTTTTTTTATATGTTTCTCAGGCATCTCTCCTTTGAAGCTTCGTTCGTTATGAGCTCGCATAGCAATGGATCCTTGGTTGACCGGGATATGCTTTCATAGCAATTGTCTCTTTCCCTGTCACTCGTGATTCTCGCGCATAAAGAAGGGTTTAGAGTGGAAAAAGCTATTTGCCTGTTGCACTGGTCTTCAAGGTTTTCCACGCTTATCTGGTCGCATAATTCATGATCCCTGTTTCTTAGGCCTATGTGTAAGTAGCAGTTATTCCTGTGTCTTGGATCGCTGACTTCTTCGCAGTAAGAAGCATCTCCAATCTCGATCGCTGTATCTGACAAGCATTTCTGGTGATCAAAAGGGTATTCTTCAGGGTCAATTCTCGCGCAGTGAGCAGGCCTTTTAGCTTCCACGGCGACTGCTTGCACGCATAAAACGTAAGGCGTTCCCTGAATTTCGTTGCATATGTCAATGTCTTTCTTGTCTGAGGCTATGTCGATGATGCAACTATTTATCGCTCCTGCTCCGTGTATGCGTTGGCAGACACTTGTATCTCCCATTGCCTTTGCGACCATTGCAAGGCACCTATCCACTCTTCTATCGTCGAGCTCTTCGCACATGTCAGGGTCTTTGGCTTGTACAGCTGCGTCTATTTCTTGGTCTAAGACGGCAACTAATTCGCAGCCTGCCAGCGCAAAAACAAATAAGAAAACAAGGAAAACCAGTGTTTTAGCTTTCACTAAGGATTACAATGTATAAGGTCTTATATAGTTTTCTATTTATGCCCAAAAAATTACTTCAATATAGAAAATAATTAAGGGCAAACAATTAAAATGATTACATATTCCCAACCAGAATGGGGAGGAAAATAAGAGGGTTACACCACATCACCGGTATAACCGCGGATGTAAAGAAAAACAAAGGATTCTACACAGACGTCTTAGGATTAAGATTCTTAAAAAAAACGATTAACCAAGACGACCCAGGCACATACCACTTGTACTACGGTGATTACGAAGGAAGCGCAGGCCACATAATGACGTTCTTCGGATACGAAGGAAGCCGAAGAGGAAGAAAAGGAACCGGGCAAACCACACGCGTTACATATTATATTCCCTTGAATTCAGCTGATTACTGGAAGAAACGACTAAAAGAAAAAAACATTAGTATAGACGAAACCAACAAAGACAGAGTTATCTTCCAGGACCCGGACGGCTTAGAACTAGAACTGCTTGAGAAAGAACTTTCATTGAAAGGCTGGGCAGAAATTATTCCAGAAAAATACGCGATTACAAAGTTTGGAGGGGTCACGATAAACAGCGAAAACCCAGAAGAAACCAAAGCCATGCTGGAAAACATCTTCGGCTTCAAAAAAATAAATGATGAAGATTACGAAACAGAACAAAAAGAAATAATACGAGTAAAAAAAATTGGCTCGCCAGGAAGCATAGGTGCAGGAAGCATACACCACGTAGCGTGGACCACGGACAACCCGGAAACACAAATAAAAGACAGGGAAGCATTGCTTGAGAATGATGTTCAAGTAACCGAAGTCGTAGAAAGAATGTACTTCAAATCCATCTACTTCAGAGAACCCGGACACTCCTTATTCGAAATCGCAACTAACGGACCAGGATTCACAGTAGACGAACCCGTAGAAACACTCGGAGAAAAACTCGTCTTGCCACCATGGTATGAGCACTTGCGAGAAAGAATAGAAAAACACTTACCGGAACTAAGCTAACTCGTATTTTGGTTATTCTAATAATTTTTTCATTTCTAGCACGAATTTTTTTGCGCGTTCAAGTGAAGTCCTTGCTTTTTTTTCTTGCACTGCTTCGGACATATTGTATTGGAACACTGATCTTTTTTTCATTTCTAGTTCGTATAATTTTATTATTTCTTCTGACTTTATTGATGCTATTTCCATTGCGTCTTCTTTTACTGTTTCGTAGTCTTCTAAAATGCTTTTTTTGACTTTGTCTTTTACAAGCACTATTAGAGCGTCGTTTGTGACTTTATGGACTATTTTGCTTCCTGTCTTGTATCCTAAGTCTAGGAGTACTGCGTTTGCTATGTAGAACATCGAATAATAAGAGATTACGATAACCCAAAGATATGGTTTTAAGCTGCTTTTCATGCATTCTTCTGCTAGCTTAATAGATAAGTCAGCGTTTTTTGCATACATTGCTTTGGCTGCTTCGTTTGTCTCTTTTTTGATTAGCCTTTCCTGGAGGTATTGGGAAAAGTTTTTTTGTGCTTCTTCTTTCATTTTAGCTCGTAATAGGTTTCTATGCCGTACAGTATTATGTTGTTTTTTTGCGCTTCTTTTGCTACATTAGGCTCTTTGTCACCAAGCATTTCTGTGTATTGTTTTTCGCTTAGCACCACGCTGTGTATTGGCAGCGGAATGATTTTTGTTGTTTCATGGATTTGTTTTTCAACTTCTTCCTCTTTTCCTTCAGGTACTATGAATAAGAGGTCTATATCTGATTTTTTTGTCTGCTTTTTTTTGGCGTATGAGCCAAATAATAGCAACGCGTATAATTTTGTTCTGAGGTTTTTCTTTATCTCTTTGAGTGTTACTGCTAAGTCTTTGTTTTTTAACAGTTCTTTTCTCCTGTTGTATTCTGCTTCGAAGAACAATGGGTGTGCCTGGAATAATGGTTTTATTCTTAGTGTTTGCCCGAACCTTTCTAGTTTTACAAGGTTTTTTTCTTCCAGTCTTCTGATTATATTATATGTGTTCTTGTAGTCCATCTTTAGCTCTTTTGACAAGTTAAGTATGTTTTGCTTTTCGTTTTTCCTTTCTATTAGCTTTGCGAGGATTAATGAATCTTTACCAATCATGTCAACATCACCATAAAATTATGGTAGTAACGCCTTATATTTAAGTTTTTCCTCAAATTTCTCTCCAGAAAGCGTCTTATTATAAGTTCCCCGAAGAAAACCGATGGTATTCCGAGAATAGACGCAAAATAATTAATGACAATATGGAAAATAAATGTTTTTCACAAAATTCTTTTAAACAACCTCCAATACCAAAAA